>DATGSX010000063.1:0-40435 GCA_035302145.1 Flavobacteriaceae bacterium
ACTACATGGACTGTTAGGAAAGATTACTCCTATGGAAAAATGGAACAAGGATAAACACCTCATTATGAGGGATAAAGAAATTGCATAAAAGATTATTATGAAAAGTAGAATAATACTCTAGGATAATAGGGTCTAAAACACCGGATAGTAACTTGAATTATTGAGAAAATAAGCCTAAGTATAATCAACGAAGACAAACTAAGCTTTCATCCAAAGAGGATACGCAAGGTGATGAGCTACCCCAATGCAGAGCCGTCGGGGTATCAAAACAAACGCAATTGACATTTGTGCAACTGTGTGTATTTTGACTCTCCTTGATTTTGAATATATTCCTTTATAACCTCTCCATTTGCATACTGCCCTACCGTGTTTACATAATATCCACTAGTCCAAACTTACCACCCCAAAGCATTAGTTTGACTTCATAGTGAAGTAGAAAAATTTCTTTTGCAGTTATACTTTTCACCGCATTGATAATTTTCTTCGGCGAATTCATCGGAACACTCTGTATCAAAAAATGAATTTCATATCGCTCTTCTATTCCAAAGCAAATTTCTTTAAAAGTCTTTACTACTGCATCACTAAGTACTTTTCTTCTATATTTAATAGAACAAACGAAATGATACATAAGTGAACTTTTATTATGACTCTTATGAATATGATCACTCATACTCACAAATCTACATATCTTTATGTAACACCCGAGGCAGAGCCTCGGGGAATTCTATGATTAAAGACTAGTGTGAAATACAATACTATTGTAAATAATAGGATTAACTGATAGAAAGAAAAGCAAAAAAGAGGACTTTAATCGAGATGATTTACATTACAATGAAACACATGACATTTATTTATTTCCAAAAGGGCAAACAATTGAAATGGCTAGCTAGTTTACCTCCAGTGCTAAATCAAGATTACAAACACACAGCGTTAAAAAACTGCCGAAGTTATCCGTAAGCTCAATTGTATAAAAGTGGTTGAAATTTAGAAATCCAAACGAAATCAGAATCTAGAAATACACAAGAATAATTTTTAGCAAAATCTGCTAAGCAATATAGGAGAAAAAGTATATAAAGAAGCATTCCATAGTTGCTCAACCAGTATTTAATCATATTAGATATAGCAAGAATTTCAAGTGACCTACACATCATGGGGTGAAAAGGCAGAAATGGAGTTCGAATCACATGAATTAACACACATTCTAAAGAAAATAAGCACTACATAATAGAATATACACATATTTTTTATAAAAGTAAAACATCAAGTATTTTCCAAATTTATCTACAAAAAAATAGCTATCTCAAAATAATCTTATTGAGAAGGCTACTCTATTATTATATTGAGTCAGTTCTTAAGCCCTTTACTTTTTTATCCATTGTTTTGCAGTAGACTTATCCCCATTATTGATTTTCACAAAATAAACTCCAGCTTTAATATCATGGTAATTTAAATTTGCTTTAAACAATGCAGTTGATTCTCTGAATAATTCGTGTTTCACGCGTCTACCAGTAATATCATATAGCGAAATCTCAACAAAATCCATTGATTCTGGTACGAATTCAATATATAGATTTCCACTGGACGGGTTTGGATAAATCATAAAGTCACTAACCTCATAATCCTCTACTCCCATAGATTCCGATATTATAATATCACTATCGTTTACATCAAAGAAAATATTATCCGAAGCTTTTACCATTATTCTAGCTGTATTAGTTTCTTCATTTGGAACTGTTATTTGAGCTAAGCCATTGTTTGGTATATTCTGAGCTAATGTAATTGGATAGGTATAACCACCATCGGTAGACATAAGAACATCTACTTTAGCACAATTTACTGGGGCGATGTCGGTATCTGCAACATCCCATGTAATTGTTTCTTCGCTATTTGTACCCCAAGTTGTCGTACTATTTTGAGATGTTATAATAAAAGGTCCCGCATTATCGCTTACAACAATCGTTTTATTATCTCTTCCAGTTGCCCCACCACCAGCTCGATTATCACGAACTGTTAGCCGAAAATTCATTGACCGTGCAACCGATGGTAAGACCTCCCAAGTGGATTCGGTATTACCATTTAAAACTGTTTCTATAGCAGGGAAGTATCGATAAGACTTATCTGTAGGTTCTATTGTACGGAACAATGGTCCTTGAGTGCTAGTACTAACCGGTGGTTGCTGCGCTATTCGATTATCCATCTGTTCCCACACATAAGTTAATGCATCGCCGTCCGGATCGGTTGCCACCCCATCCAATATAAATGGTGTAGATTTTGGTATGGTGAAATCCAATCCTGCATCGACTATAGGTGGTTGGTTATTGGTATAAGTCTCTGTAGCACATGAACTATAATACGTAATATTTGTCCATATTTCCTGAATGCTAATAGAATGAAAATAAGAATCACTACCTATCTGTACATTTTGTGGAGTGCAAATACCAGCATATCCCATTATAGTAGAACCACTCCCAGGTTCCATTGCCGTACTGGCATTTCTATTTGAACCACATGAACCAGCATTTCCATTAAATGAATGATTTGCACCAAATTGATGGCCCATTTCATGGGAAACATAATCTATATAAAACGGATCAGATATAGGATTTGTTAACCCTGTAACACCTCCTGCTTTATAATATGGCGTACAAACAGAACCTAAATACGCAATACCGCCACCACCCGTGCTAAATACATGGCCTATATCATAGTTAGAATTACCTATAATACTATCTAAAGTTGATTGATTTTGACTCAACATTGCATAAGAATTACTGTTAGAATATGGGTCGGTAGCGGAGTCTAAGAATATTAATTCATCATTATTTTCAACCAATTCCATAGTTATCGCCAGGTCGCGCTCAAAAACTCCATTAATTCGTGTCAACGCCACATTCATTTCGGACAACACCGCTTCTTTCTTATCATATTCACTAGCTGCTGATGGAACCCCTTGTTGATTTAAATGGAAATTCGCATATTGTCTAGTACAAGCTAAAGCCAGTCTGTAGGTACGAAGTGTTCCATCGTTCGCATTATATGTGTCATTTGTCATTTTTTTCAATTCTACTCCTTGCATATCTTCAAGAACGAGACACTCGAAAGACTCCATATTATTTGATAAAGACTTTGCTTCATAAACAGCATAATACTTATTATTTACAGTATAAGGATCAATGTAAGTAGTCGGGTAATTTCCTGAGCTTATCATAGCATGAATCCCTGAATCTGAAATACTAATTCTTGCTACAGCCGACGGATCTTCAATTCCCTGAGCTACATAGGATTGTATGCTAGGATATTTATCTTGAAGTTGCATTGCCATCACCGGAGCGTTAAAAACCTTAAATTTCTGTAACTCCCCATTAGCAATAGGTAATTCAATAATTAAATTTGATGTGGTTGAGTGTCGATTTGGTGCTGTTTCCATCACACTCTTAAATGTGGAGGATTGAAGCTTATAAGCCTCAAAGCTAATTAGGTTACTATTTCTAACTGCAAGAGTTTTATTTTCAACGCTATTAACATTAACTTTTTCCCAAAGGTTATTTTGTGCTTCCCCTTCAAAGCCATATAGCAAGAAAAAACAAAATAGTATTGTATATATATATTTATCCTTCATCATAAATTTAAATTAAGCATCACCTATTATGTAAATATACATGACTTTTACAATTACTCATAAATTTTTTAGGGAAAACCTAATATTTTATAAAAACTCCATTAATATCACTTCAATTAATGATGGAATGCTTTTAACAAAGCACCTATAAAGACACCCTACTCTACCAACTATCATGGGCTATACCACACAAATCTAATCCTTATCAAAATTTAAGTTTTTTGAACGTCATTCGAACTATAAATAATACAAGGTATTTTCTAAGTATTATAAATTGTGATATATAAGATTTCTGAGATTAGTTTTATACATTAGCTATTCACTAGCACAAGCTAAAGCACAACAATATGACTTCTTATTTTGTATTAGGATTAATGAGCGGTACTTCTCTAGATGGACTAGATTTAGCTTATGTAAGGATTGACTTTGCATATAAACAATGGCGATATCAAATACTACACGCAGAAACAGTTACTTACCCAAAGAAATGGCGAACTAAGTTGGAAAATAGTATCTATCTTGATAATGATGCTTTACATGACTTAGATAAGAAGTACTCGAGGTATTTGGCAGAGCAAACTAAAAGTTTCATAAGTGAAAGTAATATATCTAAACTAGATCTTATTTCCAGTCATGGCCATACCGTGAAACACCGCCCTGATTTAGGATACACCATACAAATTGGCAATCTCCCTGAGTTTGGAAACTCTTTTGACACTCCAGTAGTATGCGACTTTAGAACTCAAGATGTGGTTCTTGGTGGACAAGGCGCACCTTTGGTTCCTATAGGAGATGAACTCCTTTTTTCTGAGTATAAATATTGTTTAAACTTAGGTGGTATTGCTAACATCTCGACAGAAGAAAATGAGAAGCGCATTGCTTATGACATTGGTGCTGTGAACATAGTCCTAAATCATTATGCAAACAAATTAGGTCAGAAATATGACAAAGGAGGAAAACTTGCGGCAAGTGGTAAATTAGATAAAAACCTATTAAATAAGTTAGACAGTTTAGAGTATTACAACCAACCATATCCTAAATCATTAGGTCGAGAATGGGTAGACGACAAGCTTTTACCTATTCTTGACGCAAGTGGTATTGACCCGAAAGATATTTTACATACCTACACCATACATATTGCAAAAAAAATAAGCTCAAATGTAAAAAAGGGTAGTCGAGTTTTAGTAACCGGTGGAGGAGCATACAACGATTTTTTAATCCAACAACTTCAAGAAGAAATCAAGTGGATGATTCCAAAAAAAGGGATAGTAGATTATAAAGAAGCTTTAATCTTCGGCTTATTAGGAGTCTTGCGATATAGAAACCAAGTGAATTGTTTAAAAAGTTATACCGGAGCTAGTAAAAACCATAGTTCTGGCAAGCTTTATGATTAAACAAAATAGCATTTAAGCTTTAGCTTCTGTCCAAATCAAACTATATTTCAGGTACTGTGATAAATACCACGTAGAATTGTTTTAGTTTTGCTATTTTTAGCAACGTAAATCAAAGATCAACATACAATAACTGTATTATAAAACGTTATTACTTAAAACCCAAAAATATGCTCCAATACTTTATTCAAGACGATGAATCAGGCGCACAGGAAATAGCCAATGTAAGTGAAGAGAAAACCTTGTCATTAATGGAATTATTATTCCAAGGCGGAATCGCAGGAAGTATCATTATCGCTATTTTACTTATCTTATTGTTTATAGCAATTTACCTATATTTTGAACGAAGTTTTGCTATAAAGGCAGCATCCAAAGAAGATGTAAACTTCATGAACCAAATAAAAGAACATATAGCTGGTGGAAATTTAGAAGGTGCAACACAGCTCTGTACGCAGAAAGATTCGCCAGTATCACGTATAACCGCCAAAGGAATTTCTAGAATTGGTAGCCCATTAGAGGATATTAACACTGCTATTGAAAATGCAGGGAAACTAGAGGTTTATAAACTCGAAAAAAACATTAGCATTTTAGCAACCATTGCTGGAGCAGGCCCTATGATCGGATTCTTAGGAACAGTTATAGGTATGGTACTCGCTTTTCATGAGTTATCTAGCAGTGGCGGACAAGCAGAGATGGGTGCTTTAGCAGAAGGAATATACACAGCAATGACAACCACAGTAGTAGGACTTATAGTAGGTATCGTAGCTTATATAGGATATAACCACCTTGTAGTAAAAACAGATAAGATAGTTTACCAAATGGAGATGAATGCGGTAGACTTTTTAGATCTATTAAACGAGCCAGCATAATGAATTTTAGAGGACGAAATAAAGTAAGTGCAGAGTTCAATATGAGCTCTATGACCGACGTGATATTTCTATTGCTGATTTTCTTCTTACTAACCTCACCTGCTATTACACCCAATGCTTTGGATTTAGTCTTACCTAAAGCACAAGGGAAAACTACCAACGTACAACAGGTTTCCGTTAGTATAAGCAAAGAATTAGGCTTTTATATAGACGACCAACAAGTTTCAAAAAATCAGATTGCAGGAAGGTTAAATCAGATTTTAAAAGACTCAAACGAGCCTACAGTATTACTTCGTACTGCAGAAGGTGTTCCAATAGAAGAAGCTGTATATGTAATGGATATTGCAAATAAGAACAATTATAAAATAGTATTGGCTGTAAGACCAGAGTAAAGATACATGAAGTTACTAGATACTACACATAAAAGAAAAAGCATGACGCTAACAATAATCCTGTTCCTATTGTTAGCCCTATGCCTTATTCTCTTTGGTCTAAAATATATGGATCCTCCGGAGCAGAAAGGTATTGCAGTAAACTTTGGCGTAAGTGATGTTGGTTCTGGTAATGTACAACCTGAAAAACCTATAGAAAGCACTCCTAACAAAACTACCACTAGCCCACCAGAATCTGAATCGGCAAAAGTAGAAGAGGAAGTCATTACTCAGGACATAGAAGATGCACCAGTAATAGAAGACAAAAAGAAAGAAGAATCAACACCAGAAACTAAACCCATAGAAGAAAATCCAGAGCCTGAACCAGAACCTGAACCCGAACCGGAGCCAGAACCAGATAAAGCTACAAGCGATGCAATTTCGAACTTATTAAACGCCCCTAAATCCGATGGTGAAGCCAAAGGAAGTGAAGGTGATGATAATGTAATTGGCGATAAAGGCGACCCTTCAGGAGACCCAAATGCTAGTAGTTACTATGGACAAGGAAAGGGATTAGATGGCGATGGAAACTATAACCTAGGAGGAAGAAAAGCACTAAACAAAGAACGTTTCAAACAAGAATGCAATGAAGCTGGAAGAGTTGTTGTACGCATTGTTGTTAATAGAAAAGGTGAAGTAGTTAGTGCAACACCTGGGTATCGAGGAACAACAAACAATGCACCATGTTTGCTAAACCCAGCCAAAAGGGCAGCTATGGCTACCCGCTTCAATGCTGACAACAATGCACCCGCGCAGCAAGTTGGAACTATTATTTATAACTTCTCCCTTTCGGAGTAAGCCACAGATTAAACTTATATGGATAAAGAGTATAAGAAAACCATTACTTGGATGGTAGAACAGCTACCCATGTATCAACAGCTTGGCAAAATTGCCTTCAATGCTGGCCTAGCTAATATTGAAAAGCTAGACAAACACTTGAAGCATCCGCACAGGCAGTTTGACAGCATACATGTTGCTGGAACCAATGGAAAGGGCTCCACTTGTCATATGCTAGCTTCTATATTACAAGAAGCTGGATATAAAGTTGGGCTCTACACATCACCACACCTAAAAGATTATAGAGAAAGGATTAGAATAAATGGTGAACCCATTACCAAAGAAGCAGTTGTAAAGTTTATAAGCGAAAATCGCACATTCTTTGAACAGCAAAAGCTATCATTTTTTGAAATGAGCGTAGGAATGGCATTTCATTACTTTGAAGAAAACAACATTGATATCGCCATAATTGAAACTGGACTTGGTGGCAGGCTAGACAGTACTAATATCATTCATCCATTACTTTCTGTAATTACCAACATAGGCATGGATCATCTTGGTATTTTAGGAAATTCATTAGAAGCAATTGCTAAAGAAAAAGCAGGAATAATAAAAAGGAATACCCCAGTGATAATTGGTGAGTATACAAAAGAAACAAAAGCTGTATTTCAAGACATAGCAAAGTCTAAGAACTCTGAGATTCATTGGGTGAATCATAAACAACCTTTAGACTATAACTTAGATTTAAAAGGATTCTACCAAAAATACAATGCTCTCACTGTCTTAGAAGTTATAAAAGCACTTAATAATCTAAAGAGAAAGTATCATATTTCCAATAAAGATATTTCAATTGGACTTAAAAATATAATCAAAAATACAGGACTTAAAGGGCGATGGCAAACCTTAAACGAAAATCCCCTCACCATTTGTGATACTGCACATAACACACATGCCATTAGCCACGTTGTTAAGCAGATTGAAGACCAAGAATATGAAACTCTACATATAGTATTAGGCATGGTATCAGATAAAGAGGTAAATGACATATTGGAGCTTTTACCTAAACAAGCTATCTATTATTTCTGTTCACCTGCAATAAACAGAGCAATGGATGCAAATGAATTGCGAGATAAAGCTATTGATCATGAATTAACAGGGGAGGTTTACGAGAGCACTAAACAGGCTTATCAGGCTGCTATTCAAAACAGTAGTAAAGGTGATTTGATTTTTATTGGTGGAAGCAACTTTGTAGTTTCCGAAGTTTTATAATTTTATTTTAATAAAGCATTGTTTATTACATATACTAGTCTTATATTTGCCACATCCTAAAAAGGAAGGGCGCGTAGCTCAGTTGGTTTAGAGCACTTGGTTTACACCCAAGGGGTCAGGGGTTCGAATCCCTTCGCGCCCACAACAAAAGAATCGTCTAGATAAAGGCGATTTTTTTATGTCGGGTCATTAACTCAGTTGGTTTAGAGTGTTACCTCGACAAGGTAAAAGTCACTGGTTCGAATCCAGTATGACCCACAAAAAAATATTTTTCACTTTTCCCTTGTTTATTATTAATAGCGTTGTATATTTGCACCGTTATCAAAAGAAAGGGCGCGTAGCTCAGTTGGTTTAGAGCACTTGGTTTACACCCAAGGGGTCAGGGGTTCGAATCCCTTCGCGCCCACAACACAAACGGCTTAACAGAACACTCTGTTAAGCCGTTTTTTAATTCCATCTATTCTTAAAGAGTCATTTTAATAAACACTTCCCTCAAAACAATATGGAATAAATCCTTCAAAATTCTTCTTGAAATTGTTATAAATGAAATAAAGTTACTAACTTTGACTATAATATAACTTGTTAGCTAATTAGATTATAACTACAATATTTAATAGCTACATTAAACTTCAAAGATTATGACACAGTTTTTTAATCATGAATCAGAGGGCGAGATAACCAATATAAAGGATACTAACGAACTAAAAAATTGGATTAGTCATCTAGAATATATCAAAACTGAGCTACAGTATCTTGTTGCATTAATTAAAAAACAATCTAATAACGGAGAGTTGATAAAGATACTTGAACAACAGCAACAAGAAAATAACAATGAATTGAGCTCACTCTATAATTATGCTCCATCTATATCGGAATCACAGGAATGCGATGACGTAGATTGTGATATATTTTTCTTAAATAAGCACGAAGAGTTTAGAAATAAGTATTTAGAGTATCTTGGAAATTATCGCAAGATTAAAAATAAAATATTCGAGGCGCTACTGAATTAAATTCACTAAAACTATCTATCTAATTATAAGTATTTAACAAGATTCTCCAAAGCAATCCCACGAGAACCTTTTAATAAAATATATGACGCATTAAGAGGCTCCTCTCTCAACACCTTTTCTATTTCGCCTCGTGTTTTATAAATAGTAATATGCGAGGCGAAGTTTTTTGCGTTATTGAAGTTTTCCCCAACTAAATATACTTTCATAGTAGTATGGGCAGCAAGTAAATCAACAATATCCTGATGCTCTTTAACTGCAAATGAACCTAATTCAAGCATATCACCAAGAATTAAAACCTTATTAGAGTGAGAAGCATCAGCTATAAAGCTCTTTATCGCAGCACGGACACTAGTAGGATTGGCATTGTAAGCATCAAGTAACAATAAGTTTCTATCAGTTTTTACTAACTCCGAACGGTTATTATCTGGGGTATAAACAGAAATCGCTTTAACAATATCACCTTTAGACACACCAAAGTACTCACCTATTACAATTGCTGCAGCACAATTTATAAAGTTATAGGCACCTACTAAATTAGTAGATATTGCTTCTGATTTATATCGAAACTTTAATTTAGGCTGAGCAGTAAGTAATTGAACATCTTCTCCATCTAATTCACTAGGTCCAAATAATATTCTATTCTGATTTTCACTTAACTCTAACTGCTTAGCATCATTTTTATTGACAAAAACATAGCCACCTTTAGAAGCTAAATATCGATATAATTCTGTCTTAGCCTGCACTACTCCTTCCAGACTGCCAAAGCCCTCTAAATGGGCTTTCCCAAAGTTAGTGATATACCCAAAATTTGGCTGGGCGATATGACAGAGTAAATCTATTTCACCTGGATGATTAGCACCCATTTCTACTATACCTAAATCATGATCTTCTGTCATAGACAATAGCGTAAGTGGCACTCCAATATGATTGTTCAAATTGCCTTCAGTTGCTTGCACAACAAATTTCTTTGAAAGCACTTTATTAATGAGGTTTTTTGTTGTTGTTTTTCCGTTACTCCCTGTTAAAGCAATAATAGGCAAACCTAAATATTGTCTATGATAAGCTGCTAAATCTTGTAAAGCCTTAAGCGTATTTTTCACAAATAACATTCGCTTGTTGGTCTTATCGTAAAGCTTTGCGTCGTCCATTACAACATATGACGCACCTTTATCAAAGGCCTTTTCAACAAAGAGATTAGCATTATAGTTTTCACCAGAAAGAGCAAAGAAAATAGCACCTGGAAGCATAGTGCGTGTATCTGTAGACAAGGAATCTGAATTTAAAAACGCCTGATGTAGTTTAGCAGTGGTCATAACCTATTTATTGATAAAATTTACAAATTTAAAAGCCTCCCTAATTTTTACATAGAGAGGCTTTAAAATTAATCTAAATATTTGAATTTAATTATCGTCTTTTTCTATTCCCTTGTGTTTTAGATCCAACTCTGGACATTGCACAGCGGAAACCAATAAAGTCGGTAGCCATATCCTGTGGATAAAACCTACGTTGTGCCGGATCTAACCAATAGCTTCTATCTCGCCATGATCCACCTTTATACACTCGAACCTCATTATCAACAAGTGTGTTTCTATCATTAGATTTATCATATTGTAATGCTAAGCCAGTTGAATCTGCATATACTTCGTGTTGTGGCGCATTGTACATACGGGCAGCTTCGTCTTCTGTTTCAAAACCAAAACTCTGATAGTTTCTAGTAGACATTTTATCACCATCACGGAAATCACGCTGATCACTTTCAGAGAAATTAGTTCTTAGATACATATCAGACTCTTCCAATTCAACCTTATGAATATCCCCAGGTAAATTACGTGCTATTATTTTACCATTACTTAATGTATCATATACTATATCTTCTGGCGTAACTACTTGAACTCTACCATCTTCTCCAATTTTATTCTTGGTATAAATATTTCCTCGATAGTAATTAAAATCATTATATTCATCATCAATCATTGGACGATATATATCAGCAACCCACTCTGCTACATTCCCAGCCATATCATATAAACCATAATCATTAGGTGGATAAGACCCTACCTTTGCAGTTATATCAGCACCAGTATCGCTCCAACCAGGTATACCACCATAATCACCTTTTCCTTGTTTAAAATTGGCTAATTGCTGACCAACCATTCCTCTATTACCCGATCGTGTATAGCTTCCACTCCAAGGATATTTTTTTCTTCCTCGGTAAGTATTATACTCACGTAAGTCAGACATGCCTAACGCTGCAAATTCCCACTCTACTTCTGTTGGGAGCCTATAAGCTGGCAAAATTACTCCGTCTTTTTGCTGTGCATATAGGTTAGTACTATCAGGACTTCTTTTTGCTATTCTCTCTGATTCCTTACCCCCTCTTGTTATAGAGTCGTTACCACCATAAGCAAGTGTTGGGGCAGTTAAATAAGTCCCTGTACTAAAGGTTTCGCCAGCTTTAGCTTTATAAGGAGCTCCTTTTGCTACATACCCTTCCCTTTCTAACATTATTTCATTAACCCGATCAGTTCTCCATTTGCTATACTCCATAGCTTGAATCCAACTAACCCCAACAACAGGATATTCTGCATAAGCTGGGTGACGCAAGTAGTTTTCCGTCATCACCTCATTATTACCTAATCTATTACGCCACACTAAAGTATCTGGCAAGGCACCAATATAAATATTTTCATAACCTGGCTCTTCCGGTGAAAACGTATGCTTTAACCAATCCAAGTATTCTAAATACATAAGATTTGTTACTTCCGTCTCATCCATATAAAAAGACTGCACATGCT
Organism: Flavobacteriaceae bacterium; assembly: GCA_035302145.1. Lineage (GTDB taxonomy): Bacteria > Bacteroidota > Bacteroidia > Flavobacteriales > Flavobacteriaceae > JAJYTI01. Next base: position 12,162 of record DATGSX010000063.1, read on the forward strand.
GTTGGGTAGGAGTATTATTCCAATCCCCTAAAGGATCATCCTGCACTTTACCCATGGTAAACGTACCACCTTCAATAAAAACTAAACCAGGACCAGTAGGTTGCTCTTTAAACTTAGGATTAAACCTGAATCCTCCTTCTTTGGAGTTAAGATCCCAACCTGTACCTCTTGAGACCTTTGTATAATCTCTTGATTTATTACAACCAATAAAAAGAGTCGTAACACAAAAGACTAGGGCTAAACGTATAAAACTTTTGGACTTTAAGTTCATAATTAATCTATATGAAAAATAATATTAGAGTTGCAATATAGTAATTAACATTATGTTAGCAAACATAATTCATAAATTTAAGATTTGCGCCTTAAACACACAAACCTCTATGCTGTAAAGATTAGAATTTTGTTTATAATAACAATAAATTCTCGATTAAAATATTGGATGTCATATTAAGCTTGCCTCTATCAGGCTCAACTTAACCTTAATAACGAACATTATGATACTTTAGTATATCACCCCAAAAAAATATGGTGTTAATTAAACCTATATCTCTCATTCAAGGATTCAATTTTAAAACAGAGAACATTAATTTTTGAAAGCTCCTTAATATATTTGAGAATATAATAGTTGCTTTATGTATTTTAGCAGACTAACATCATCACACATTAAACTTCAAGTCGTTGATCAAGAATGAATAAAAGTCTATACTCCATATTATTTAGCCTATTTATAGTTTGTAACTCCTGGGCACAAACGCAAAAAAGCTTTACAACAAATTGGGAGCCAATCGTAATGCAAGATGCTAAAAGCAATATTAATAATAGAGGATTAACAACCCTAAACAATAATAAGCAAAACGAAACTATTCGTCCTTCTGCTTTTCACCGATTAAGCCGTGAGAACATTGAGATTAGTGAAACTTGGATAGATCAAAGCCCTGTCGACCCGAATTCAGCTAAATTAGAAAATATTAAATACGAACCGTTAACCCAGCAGGAGCTTAATAAATTAAATAAATCCACAGTACCTAATAACATAACATATAAGATAGAATCCTCTAGAGGACGAAATCAATTATATTCTACTCTAACTTATAGCCCTGTAGTAAAACGAAATGGAGCATATAATAAAGTTGTATCTTTTGATTTAAACTATTCCTATAAAACTGTAAATACTACTTTTAATTCAAGCAATTATAATAGTGAGGCAAATTCTATATTTGCAACAGGAAAATGGTATAAGTTTAAAGTCAATAAATCGGGTGTTCATAAAATAGACGGAAACTTTTTATCTAAATTGGGTATTGACTTAGCCACAGTGAACCCTGAACAAATTAAAATTTATGGTCATGGTGGAGATGCGCTTCCTTTTGCCAATGCTCAAAATGCTCCAATCGACCCTCCACAAATCGCATTGAGAGTTGTTTCTGATAACCCCAACAACTTTACCAATTCAGATTATGTTTTATTCTATGCTGAAGGTGTTCGTACCTATAATGAAGAAAACGACAGCCATATAAATCCATATAGCGATTATAGTTATTATTACATTACTGTCGACGGAGAGCCAGGTATACGCATTAGCACTATGCAAGAACCTTCTGGAAATGCAACGAAAGTTATTACTAATTATCATAGTGCTCAGTTTCATGAGGAAGATGAATTCTCACCCGCTAAAGTTGGTAGACGTTGGTATGGCAATAGATTTGACGTGCAAAACCAACAAAGCTTTACGTTTGACTTCCCTAATATAGTTTTGGGTAGTACATATAATGTAATTGTTAAAACAGGGGCGGTATCCACCTCTTCAACTACTATGCAGGTAACTATTAATAACGAGGAAAATCAAGTATTAAGATATTCTCCTATCAATGATCCAGTGTTTTTAGTTACCCGAGATTTAGAAACTACGTTAACCGCAAGCAGCAGTGACGTTCAGGTGCAAATGCACTATAATAACAATGGCAATCCTTCTAGCGTGGCCTATATAGACTACATTCGTGTTGAGGCAATGGAGCACCTAAAAGGAAAAGACAAACAATTCCTATTCTCTAACAAAGAGGTAATAAACATGATCGGAATTGGGGAGTACCAAATGAGTAACGCACAAAATATAAGTGAAATATGGGATATAACTGATTGGCAGAACATTCAAAGTAAAACAAACAATGGGACAAATAATTTACGTTGGAAATCCAATTTAGGTGAAGAACGCATTTATGTTGCTGTAAACCCCGATGACTATTACGAGCCATTAGAGGTAGAAAATCCAATAGTTGGCAATCAAAATATAAAAGGAACAATCCTTCGTGACCGACAAGGCAACTTTAAAGACATAGACTACTTAATCATAACATCACCAGAGCTAGTTCAACCAGCTATTAGATTAGCTAATCATCATATTGCCCAAAATAATTTAAGTGTAAAGGTAGTAACCACCGACGATATATACCAAGAGTTTAGTTCAGGAAAACAAGATATATCGGCCATACGAAACTTAGTGCGATATGTTTATAATAACGCCTCTACACCAGAAAACCGTTTGAAGTATCTTGCCCTACTCGGTGATACTTCGGTAGACTATAAAGATCGTTGGGAAGACAATAATAATATTGTACCTACTTTCCACGATTTACAAAGCACAAGTAATTATAGCTCCTATATGTCAGACGACTTCTTTGGCATGATGGACGAAAACGAAGGCAGTATGGCAGCAAGCGACAAACTTGACATAGCTGTAGGAAGAATTGTTGCAGACGAAGTTAGCTTAGCCAATGCAATGGTAGACAAAGCGATTAATTACCAAAAGGAAGTGTCTTATGGGAGTTGGCGAAATAATATTATTACTATTTCCGATGATGTTGACAAAACCTATGAATTTGAAAGCATTCAAAGAACTCTAAATAACTTGAGTGATGAAATCTCTGAAAAGAAACCAGAGTTTAATGTTAAAAAGATTCTTACAGATTCATACGTCCAACAAACTTCTGCTGGTGGCAATCGATATCCAGATGTAAATAAAGCCATTACAGAAGCTATAGAAGTAGGAGGTGTACTCGTAAACTATTTTGGTCATGGTGGAGAAGATGGTTTAGCTCATGAGTTTATCTATACACAGAATGATGCCAACAATTTAAATAATACCAACCGTTACCCACTTTTTGTAACCGTTACTTGTGAGTTTACCAAATTCGATTATCCTCACCGAATTACAGCCGGTGAACTTACTTATTGGAATAAAAGAGGTGGTGCAATAGGGCTAATAACCACCACAAGGGCGATAAGCGTTTCATTAGGTGTAGAATATAATTTAATAATGAATCCTGATTTACTTGGGTACGACACTTATACATATAAAACTCCTGCTGAGGCATTACGAATAACAAAGAATAGAATTGGGGATAGATTACGACGCGTAGTATTTTTCATCGGTGATCCAGCCATGCATTTAGCACAACCGAAACCAAGTGTTCAATTGACAAAAATTAACGATAACACGATTGACCAAATTAATAATACACCAATCGAAGCTTTAGGAAAAGTAAAACTATCAGGTATTGTCACAGATGAAAATGGCAACCAACTGTCAGATTATAATGGTATCGTAGAAACCAAAGTTTTCGACAAAAGCATAGAGCGAACTACCCTAGGAAACGACGGAACTAGAAATAGTGCCGGTGAACTATTGCTTTTAGATTTTACTACATTAGGTGAGATTATTTTTAATGGGCAGGCCACTGTAAGTAATGGTGCATTCGACATTGAATTTATTGCGCCTAGAGATGTTAGATCGGAATTAGGTAACGGACGCGTTAGCTTTTACACCAAACGTGATGGCGTTTTGGAGGATAGAACAGGTTTCAACAACGACATTCAAGTAGGAGGAATAAATGAAAATGCAGCAGACGATAAGCAAGGACCAGAAATTCAATTATATTTTAACGACGAAACATTCACATCTGGCGCTACTATTAATAGCTCTCCTACCCTTATTGTGAAATTAGAAGATGAAAGTGGCATAAACACATCAAGTGGTATAGGTCACGATATATTGGCTGTTTTAGATGGTGATGAATCAAATCCTATTAAGTTAAATGAATACTACCAAGCTGATATAGATAATTACACAAAGGGAAGTTTGCAGTATCAATTTAAAGATCTAGAGCAAGGCTTACATACATTAGAGCTAAAAGCATGGGATGTATACAACAACTCCTCTACATCAGAAGTAGAATTTATAGTTGCAAAAAGCGACAAACTAGAGTTAAATCGTATATTAAATTATCCAAATCCCTTTGTGAATTATACGGAGTTTTGGTTCGAACACAACCGCCCATTTGAACCTTTAGATGTTCAGGTACAAGTACTAACAGTAACTGGAAAAGTCGTATGGTCTACCAATCAGTTAATCACTACCGATGGCTTTTTATCTAGAGATATTATTTGGGATGGACGGGATGATTTTGGAGATAGGATAGGAAAAGGCGTATATATATATAAGATTTCAGTTAAATCAACGTTAACTAATCAGAGAGCCGAAAAGTTCGAGAAACTAGTTATCCTTTAATAATAAAATTTATATTTGCTAAAATACTTTTACTATGAAAAAATACATTGCATTAACCCTCCTTGCTATGTCAGGATTAAAAACCATGGCACAACAAGGTCCTACAAGAGCAATAACCACTGCAGTACCATTTCTTTCTATAGCTGCCGATCCGAGAGCAGCTGCGATGGGTGATATGGGAGTAGCAACCTCTGCAGATGCTTTTGCTCAGCAATGGAACCCCGCTAAACTTGCATTTGCAGAATCTAAACAGAGTGTAGGACTTACCTACACACCATATTTAAGTAAGCTGGTTAATGATATATTTCTAGGTAATATATCCTACCACAATAGATTAAACGAGAGAAGTGCCATAGGTGCTAGCTTACGTTACTTTAGTAATGGAGAGATAGAACTTAGAGAATCTTTCGATAGCCCAGCATTTATTGCTAAACCCAATGAGCTCGCTTTAGACCTTTCCTATTCCTTACGCTTGAGCGATGAGTTTGCTATGGCGGTTTCTGGTCGTTATATACATTCCGATTTAAAACTACAAACTGGTTTCGACGATGCTCAGGCTGCCAATTCTATTGCAGTAGATATTGCAGGATACTATGAAGGACCTACACAAATTCATAAAGATTTTAATGGTAGGTGGAGAGCCGGATTTAATATTTCTAATCTCGGTCCTAAAATGAAATACGACGATAGAACAGATGGTGCATTTTTACCTACAAACCTTGGTGTTGGTGTAGGATACGACTTTATTCTAGATGCGCATAATAAAGTAGGTGTAACAGCAGAGTTCAACAAATTACTTGTTCCTACTCCACCTGCATTAGAAGAAGGTGAAATTGATGAAAATCGCCGAAAAATAGACGATTATAATGATATTGGTTGGTTTTCTGGAGTATTCAAATCCTTTGGTGATGCACCAGATGGTTTCAGTGAAGAACTAAAAGAAATCACTTGGGCTTTAGGTGCTGAATATTGGTATGAAGATGTGTTTGCATTACGAGCGGGCTATTTTAATGAAAGTGAAGAAAAAGGTGCAAGAGAGTTCTTCTCTTTAGGAGCTGGTTTCAAATACACTACCATCAACATAGACATGTCGTACCTATTCTCTACATCAAAAACAAACAATCCATTAGAAGGAACTTTACGTTTTGGATTAACTTTTAGTTTTGGAGACAATGCTTTCAAAAATATTGACTAATTTATTTCAGTAATCATTTCTAAAATAACAGAATAGTGTTGTAAAAGAAACTTTAGAATCTTTAAAAGATTCGCCATACAAGTCTTATTTTTACAACACTATTTTTTTGCTATGAAGAAAACATTTAAATTTAACTATATAGAGTACAACAGCTTAGATCAGGCTCCAAAAGATATTCAAAGTCTAATGCGTAAAGCGCAGGAAGCTAGAGAGAATGCCTATGCACCGTACTCCAAGTTTATGGTTGGCGCAGCATTAAAAGATAGCGAAGGGAATATATATTTAGGAAATAATCAAGAGAATGCAGCTTACCCTTCTGGTTTATGTGCGGAACGCGTTGCAATATTTCATGCCGGAGCAACAAATCCAGAAGCTATATTTACTGACTTAGCTGTAACAGTTCGCTCGTTGAACAAAAAAATAGATTCTCCTCCCTCTCCATGCGGTGCTTGCCGACAGTCTTTGGTGGAATATGAATCTAAACAGCAGAAAAACATTCGAGTTCACTTTATGGGGGAAGATGGACCAATAATTCATGTAGATTCCATTAAGGATTTACTGCCATTTTTATTTGATAGCAGTACTTTATTATAAATGTTAGAAGCAAAACTAAAAACCGGAAGAGTTGAGTGTGGAACAGACGAGGCTGGGCGTGGTTGTTTGGCTGGTCCCGTTACCGCAGCAGCTATTATCTTACCAGATGATTTTAAACACCCGCTGCTCAACGATTCAAAAGCATTAACTGAAAAACAACGCTTAATTATTGAGCCTATTCTAAAAGAAGAAGCAATCAGTTATGCCGTGACACATATTGGAAACGATAAGATCGATAAAATAAATATTCTTCAAGCCTCTGTCTTGGCAATGCATCGCGCCATTGAAAAGCTCGATATGACACCCGAGTTTATCGCTGTAGATGGAAATTATTTTAAAGAATATCCTAAAATAGAGCACAAATGCATAGTAAAAGGCGATGCCAAATATCTACATATTGCAGCGGCTTCCATACTAGCTAAAAATGCTAGAGATCGATTTATGGCTAATTTAGATAAGGAGTATCCTGCGTATGGTTGGAAAACAAATAAAGGATATCCTACGAAAGCACATCGTCAAGCGATTGCTAAAATTGGACCTAGTCCATATCATAGAACATCCTTTAAACTATTACCAGATAATTAGCTAGTTAAATACTTAGTTAGAAGCCGAAAGAACCAAATCGGCAAGCAAGACCCTTATTTCTGAAAGCTTATCCACCTCTTCCATTTGATGACGATCCTTTATAGTATATAAATCGGAATACGAAACATGTACTTTATTATTCTCATCTTCCCAAACTAAAAGACGTAGTGGTAAGTCCATAACAGATAATTGATGTCGATCGATCAAATTAGCTTCAAGCAAACCTGTTGTAAATAATAAAAGCTTATTTGGACGAATATCTTCTCCCACTGTACTAGCATTTAGTTGATGATCTACTTCGGCCAATAAATTCATCTCCGGATTATCTGAAATTATATTACGCAGAGTATTGTACGTTTCATTAAAGGATTTTCTACTTGCAATAGTTATGGTGTTTTTTCCAACCATAGCAGTTTCATTTTTCATAGTCATATTTCCTGTAACATCAGAAACAATTTGAGACAAGGAAGACTCCATATTCTGTACAGCCCCCATATTGTTTAAATCATACATTCTGCTATAGTACTCCATATTATTATAAGCCACTAGTATAAATTTATCACGGTCTTCAAAAGTTAAAACACGAGAAGGGAATTCCATTCCTATTTTTGGATTTTCTTTTAAAAGTGGCACTTCCAAAGATGGATTGCTAAACAAAATCATTTTTGCTTCTCTACTTCGTTTTCCATGAGATTCAGCATACTCTTTAAAATCGATCTCTTCTATACGATAGTCGGCTTGTTGCATCGAAGCTCGTAGTCCACGATAAGTTTCGGTAAACGTTGCCTCACTTTCTGCATAGGCTAGCCCTGGTGTATCGGGATAGGTTATAGTTCTATCATCACTGCTACATGATACAAATAGAGCTACCATTAGAACACTTATTAAAAAACGCATATTCAGTAAATTTTTAAAATTACTCTAGCATACAAATTAGAACACTAACACTTGTATTAAAACAAAGTATTTGCATTCTAATTATAGCACTTAATTCTTATGACTTCTTATTTATAAAATTATTTCCTTAAACTCTTTAAATGCTGCATCTATACCCTCTGGATTTCTACCACCTGCTGTAGCAAAAAACGCTTGGCCACCACCTCCACCTTGGATATACTTACTCAATTGTCTAACAATTGTGCCAGCATTCCAGTTTTTTGAAGCTGCAAGTTCTTTATCTATATAACAAGTAAGCGTAACTTTTCCATCAGCATCCGATCCAAATAGCATACACGCATTCTTAACTTCGCCACCTAATTCAAAAGCCAAGTCTCTAATCGCTCCTGCATTCAAATCTACTTTTTGTATCAGCAATTGAACTCCATTTACTTCTTCAAATTCAGATTTTAAGCTTTGTTTTAGATTCTTTGCTTTGTCCTTCAACAATTCCTCTACTTGCTTCTCTAATTTCGCATTACTATCCTTTAGTTGCTGAATTGCCTGTAGCGGATCTTTTGTATTGTTCAGTGATTTTCTAACTTTATTATATAGCGCATCATGAATCATAAAGTGCTGTTTTGCTGCATCTCCAGTAATTGCCTCAATACGCCTTACTCCTGCTGCTACAGCTGACTCTGAGGTGATAATAAAATGCCATATATCAATGGTATTCTCCACATGTGTTCCTCCACATAGCTCAATAGAATTACCAAACTTAATCGTTCGTACTGTATCGCCATATCGCTCACCAAACAATGCAACAGCTCCTTGTTCAATCGCCATATCATAAGGAATAGTTCTTTGTTCTTCTAATGCAATACTTTCGCGAATACGGGCATTTACAAATTCTTCTACTTGCTTCAACTCCTCATCGGTAAGCTTACTAAAGTGTGAAAAATCAAAACGCAAAGTGCGGCTCTGCACCATAGACCCTTTTTGTTCTACATGATCGCCTAAAACCTCTTTTAAAGCTTGATGCAATAAGTGTGTTGCTGTGTGGTTAGCTGCCGATCGTGATCGTTGATTTTTATCGACTACTGCAGTAAACGTATCATCCAATTTCTCGGGTAACGTTTTTGTATAGTGTACCGTAAGATTATTCTCTTCTTTTGTATCTTCTATATAATATATCACACCGTTAGAAGCTTTCAAGTAACCTTTATCTCCAACTTGTCCTCCACCTTCTGCATAAAACGGCGTGAGATTAAACACAAGTTGATAAAGCTCTCCTTCTCTCTTACTACTTACTTTTCTATAACGAACAATTTTCACAGAAGTCTCTAGCAAATCATATCCTACAAATTCTTGTTTATCATCTTCTCTTAGTTGTACCCAATCACCAGTTACTAGTTTTGTTGCTTCTCGCGAACGCTGTCGTTGCTTTTGTAGTTCTTCTTCAAAAACCTTTTCGTCTAACTTCATTCCTCTTTCACGAAGGATTAAAGCAGTTAAGTCGATAGGAAAACCATAGGTATCGTAAAGTTCAAAAGCCTTTGATCCAGACACTATATCTCCGTCATTTTGTTCGATAATATTATCCAATAGTATCAATCCTTGTTCTAAGGTACGTAGGAATGAATTCTCTTCTTCGCGGATTACATTCACTATTAAATTTCTCTCTCTGATTAATTCAGGGAAAGCTTCGCCCAATTGACGTAGTAATACTGGCACCAACTGGTATATGAATGCCTCTTTTTTATCTAAGAAGGTAAATCCGTAACGAACTGCACGACGTAAGATTCTACGTATTACATATCCTGCACCAGAATTAGAAGGTAACTGTCCATCGGCAATTGCAAATGCAACTGCACGAACGTGATCGGCTATAACACGAATTGCAATATCTATATCTTCATCCCCTTTTTCATAGGAGGTAGAAGTAATGGTTTCTATCTCACGAATAATTGGCATGAATACATCGGTATCGTAATTACTCTGTTTGTCTTGCAATACCATACATAAACGCTCAAAGCCCATTCCAGTATCTACGTGTTGTTGTGGAAGTTCTTCTAAGCTGCCATCAGCCTTACGGTTGAATTGCATGAATACCAAGTTCCATATCTCCACTACTTGAGGATGGTCTTTATTCACTAAATCTGCTCCGTTAACTTTAGCTTTCTCCTCGGCACTACGAATGTCCACATGGATTTCACTACACGGCCCACAAGGTCCTTGCGGTCCCATTTCCCAGAAATTATCCTCTTTATTTCCCTCGATTATTCTATCGGCAGGAACATATTCCTTCCATAAGTCATATGCTTCTTGATCTCTTTCTAAATTTTCGCTAGCATCGCCCTCAAATATGGATACATATAAATTATCCTTATCTATTTTATAAACCTCTGTTAGCAACTCCCAAGCCCATGCAATCGCTTCCTTTTTAAAATAATCGCCAAAGCTCCAATTCCCAAGCATTTCAAACATAGTATGGTGGTAAGTATCCATTCCCACCTCTTCTAAATCATTATGCTTTCCACTTACACGCAAACACTTTTGGGTATCGGCTATACGCTTATGTTTCACTGGTTTATTCCCCAAGAAATACTCTTTAAATGGAACCATTCCCGCATTGGTAAACATCAAGGTTGGATCACCTTTTAATACCATTGGTGCAGATGGAACAATTGTATGTCCTTTTGATTTGAAAAAAGATAGATATCGCTCGCGGATTTCTTTTGATGTCATGTTCTATTTTTTAAACTTATATATGCTAGCATCATACAAAAGCAAACAAATAAGTATATTTGTCTGATGCTTCCACATGAATTGTTTTATTTGAAAGCACAAAAATAAGGTTTTTTAAACGTATGGCGAAGGTAAAATATTATTATGATAGCGAAACGCTTTCTTATAAGAGAGTTAGAGTCAAGAGATCACGCAGAGTCGGCATGATCTCCCTTACCATTTTAAGTGTGCTTTTAAGTGGGTTTATCATATTTCTAATCTACTTGAATATTCCTTTTTTAGAGTCACCAAAAGAAAAGGTTTTACGTAGAGAATTGAGTAATCTTCAACTGCAATACGACTTACTCAACAGGAAAATGGATCAGGCTAGTGTTGTTTTAGATGAGTTAATGGAACGTGACAATATAATTTACCGTGTATACTTTGAGTCAAATCCAATCCCTGAGCAACAACGTCGTGCCGGATTTGGAGGAGTGAATCGTTATAAAGATTTAGAAGGATTCGATAATTCTGAATTGATTATTGCAACCAATAGAAAATTAGATATTCTTACACGTCAAATCGTTGTTCAGTCAAAATCTTTAGACGAAATCATTGAATTGGCAAAAAATGAAGAAGCCCTCTTAGCCGCGATTCCAGCCATACAACCTGTACGAAATGAAGATATGAATCGAATGGCATCTGGTTATGGTTACCGAACAGATCCCTTTACTAAAGTAAGGAAGTTTCATGGTGGTATGGATTTTTCTGCACCTAGAGGAACGCCAATTTTTGCAACTGGCGATGGAATTGTTAAGAGAGTAGATGGTCGCACCGCTGGATATGGAAAGCATATTCGTATTGATCACGGTTTTGGATATATGACACTTTATGCACACCTAGACGATTATAAAGTTCGTAGAGGCCAACGAGTAAAGCGTGGTGACACTATTGGATTTGTAGGAAGTTCTGGACGCTCGACTGGTCCACATTTACATTATGAAGTGCATAAAAATGGACAGCGTATAAACCCGATGAACTTCTATTATGGTAGTATTAGTGCTGAAGAATACGCAGAGTTATTAGAAAAATCCCAAGAGGAAAATCAATCGTTAGATTAATGAAGTTAGATTTACCAGATAAAAGGTATTACACTATAGGTGAAGTAGCGCAAGCGTTTGATGTAAATCCATCCTTATTACGATTCTGGGAAAAAGAGTTCGATATTCTTAAACCCAAAAAGAATGCAAAAGGAACACGACGATTTACACAGGAGGATATTAAAAATTTAAAATTGATTTATTTCCTTGTCCGAGAAGAAGGCTATACCCTCGATGGAGCAAGAAGAAAATTAGAACAAAACTTCAGTGAAACCGTTGATCGTTTTGAAATAATAAATAGACTCAAGAAAATAAAATCTGAATTAAAAGAAATCAGAAAACATCTCTAACCAATCCATTATCATTATGAAAAAGAATGTATCATTACTTATTGTCCTAGGTGTCATTGCCTTACTAATAGCTTGGGGCGCTAGCATTAACAATAGCCTTGTTACCTTAGAAGAGGATATAAAAGGAAAATGGGCAAATGTAGAAAGCAGTTATCAGCGTAGAGCCGATTTAATTCCAAACATTGTAAACACCGCTAAAGGATATGCTGAATTTGAGCAAGAAACTTTAACACAAGTAATAGAAGCTCGAAGTAATGCTACGAAAGTAACTGTTGACCCTACCAACATTAGCCCTGAGGAATTGGCTAAATTTGAGCAAGCACAAAGTGGAGTAAGCAGCTCCCTTTCTAGACTTTTAGTAACTTTTGAGCGCTATCCTGATTTAAAAGCTAATGAAAACTTTAGTGAATTGATTAATGAATTAGAGCGCACAGAGAATCGAATCAACGTAGAACGAAATAGATTCAATGGTAGCGTACAGTCTTTTAATACGAAAGTACGCCGCTTTCCAACTAGTTTAGCAGCTAGCATGTTTGGCTTTGAACAACATGGGTATTTTGAAAGTGCAGAGGGCGCAAGCGTAGCACCTACGGTAGAATTTTAAATTTAAATTATGGCAAATATTGAAGATTTCCTTAATCAAGAGGAACAGCAAGAAATAATAAAAGCAATACAAAAAGCCGAACGAAATACCTCGGGAGAAATTCGCGTGCACATAGAAAAATCTTCAGGCAAGGATGCGCTAAATCAAGCAACAAAAGTTTTTGACTTTCTTAAAATGGATAACACCCGAGAGCGAAATGGAGTGTTGATTTATGTTGCTATAGACACTCGAGACCTAGTTATTCTGGGCGATATAGGCATAAATGATGTAGTACCATCCGACTTTTGGGAATCAACAAAAGATGCTATCATTAGTGAGTTTAAAAATGGTGATTATAAAAAGGGACTTATCGATGGTATTTTAACCGCAGGCGAACAGCTTAAAAGCCACTTTCCATTTAAAAAAGGAAGAGGCAACGAATTACCCGATGACATTTCCTTTGGATAATCTAACAAAACACTTATCTCGAAAAAATAAAGTGTAGATTAACCTATGTATATAAACCGCAGCTTAAGTTCGGAAGCTGTTAGATTTTTATTTGTCTTAATAAACACCAGACTGAATTAAAAAATAGTTTCTAGTTAACAAACCTCTATATGTTTAACAAGCGAATAACTCAACTTTTGCTATTTGTTTTCCTTGTATTGTCTAGCCATCTGGGCTGGGCACAGTTTACTATTCCAAGTAAGCCACAAAAAAACATGTACGTATATGACTATGTAAATCTATTAAACAACCAACAAAAAGAGCATCTACAAAACAAACTATATCGATATGACGACAGCACGTCTACTCAAATCGTTATCGCAATTATAGACGATTTATACGGGGAAGATATTGGTATGCTTGGCACTAAATGGGCTCATGAATGGGGAATAGGTGGAAAAGAAGAGGATAATGGAATATTCATCTTGCTAAAAAAAGATAAAATAGGTTCAGGTGGTCAAATCGATATTGCTACTGGATATGGTATAGAATATCGAATGACGGACCGAATGGCAAAGCAGGTAATAAATCGAGTAGTTATACCCAACTTTAAAAAAAACCGCTATTACGAAGGCTTAGATCAAGCTACAGATATGATTATAGATATTCTTAGCGGTGAGTTTGAAGGTAAGGATCTGCCTAACAAAAACAAAGGTGCTTGGTTTCCCTTTTTATTTATGATAGTAATTTTCTTGCTTATCATTTTCAACAAACAAAAACCTGGTGGCGGCTCAGGAGGCCGACGATCCAATTCTCCAAGCTTATTAGATATGTTAATCTTAGGAAGCATGGGCAGCTCCTCTGGTAGCGGTTTTAATCGAAGTGGCGGTGGTGGTTTTACCGGTGGCAGCTTTGGAGGTGGAGGCTTCGGGGGCGGCGGTGCTAGCGGTAGATGGTAAAACTTACTATACTAATAGCTATTTTACGATATGGTCCTAAAAATCGAATTTAATTAATATAAAAACCCTCGATGTTTATCTCGAGGGTTTTTATATTATTTATTTCTGAAATATACAGTGACTGGCACACCGTTAAAGTTAAACTCCTCACGTAATTTATTTTCAATAAACCGCTTATATGGTTCCTTTACTAATTTTGGCAAGTTACAGTAAAATACAAATGCCGGATATGGCATAGGTAGTTGCATACAAAACTTAACTTTTACATACTTTCCGCTATGTGCTGGAGGTGGATTTGACTTAATTATTGGAAGCATTACATCGTTTAACTTCTTAGTTTTAATCCTAGTGCTTCTGTTCTTATATACCTCAACTGCTGTTTCTATCGCTTTGTAAATGCGTTGCTTGGTAAGTGCAGAAATAAACACGATAGGCACATCGGTAAATGGTTGAATTCGAGATTTAATATGCTCAATAAACTCTTTAATTAATTTACCATCTTTGTTTTCTATAGTATCCCATTTATTTATAAGGATTACAATTCCTTTATTATTTCGTTCAGCTAGCCAGAAAATATTTTGCACTTGTCCGTCGAATCCACGATTAGCATCGACTACCAATAAAATTACATCACTGTTTTCTATGGCTCGAATACTACGCATTACAGAATAGAACTCAATATCCTCCTTTACTCTACTCTTTCGACGAATTCCTGCTGTATCAACCAGCTTAAACTCAAACCCAAATCTGTCATAACGTGTATCGATGCTGTCTCTTGTAGTTCCAGGTTGATCGGTTACTACAAATCTATCCTCTCCTAATAGCGCATTGATAAACGATGATTTTCCAGCATTCGGACGTCCTACTACTGCAAAACGTGGTACTTCTTTATCATCTTTCTCCTCTTCTATTGGTAACGCATCTACAACAGCATCTAGCAAATCACCAGTACCACTACCACTACTACTAGATATAGTATAATAAGCATCGAAACCTAAGGAGTAAAATTCTACTGCATCGTTTTCTCGCTTAGCATTATCAACTTTATTTACTGCTAGGAAAACTGGTTTTTTACTTCGTCTAAGCAAGTTAGCTACTTCTTCATCCATTCCTGTGACACCGGTTTCTACGTCCACTACAAAAACCACCACATCGGCTTCGTCTATCGCTAGCTCGACCTGCTTATCTATTTCTGGTTGAAAAACATCGTCGCTGCCTCTCACATATCCTCCGGTATCAATAACCGTAAACTCTTTGCCGTTCCAAAAAGATTTTCCGTAATGTCTATCCCGGGTAACACCACTTACAGAGTCTATAATAGCCTCTCTTCGCTGTATCAATCGGTTAAACAAAGTGGATTTCCCTACATTCGGTCTTCCTACTATAGCAACTATACTCATAATTCTAATTTATGTTGCAAAAATACGCTTTTCCATAGAATGTTAATATTCCTATGGAAGTTACATACTTCAAAATCGTATTTATATTGTTTTTTCTTACTCTTTATAACCAAAGCGACGTAGTTGGCGCCCATCTCTACGCCAGTCTTTACTAACTTTCACATAGAGTTCTATGTGAACTTGTTTACCAAAGAACTTTTCTAAGTCTTTTCTAGCTTCCATTCCCACTCGTTTTATTGCAAGCCCTTTATGTCCGATTAAAATTCCTTTTTGTGTTTCACGTTCTACCATGATTACACTGCGAATTCGAATGATATCCTCATCTTCTTCAAACTCTTCGGTGACTACTTCAACAGAGTATGGAATTTCTTTTTTATAATGGATTAGGATTTTTTCTCGAACGCTTTCATTTACAAAAAACCGTTCTGGTTTATCGGTAAATTGATCTTTTGGGTAGTATGCAGGACCTTCTGGTAAAAGCTCTATAATTCGCTGTAGCACTTCTTGCACACCAAAGTTTCTCAATGCCGATATAGCAAACACATCTGCCTTGGGCACTTTCTCTGTCCAATGCGCCACTGCAGCTTCTAATTGTTCGGTATCGCCTAAATCAATTTTGTTTATCAGCAAAAGTACTGGGGTATCGGTATTGTTTATCTTTTCCAATACATCCGCATCTTTTAAATCTTTTTCGCCTAACTCTATTAAATAAATTAAAACATCCGCATCGTCTATAGCCGATTTCACAAACCCCATCATATGTTCTTGTAACTCATAGGCAGGCTTTATAACTCCAGGGGTATCGCTTAATATTACCTGAAAGTCTTCGCCATTTAATATTCCTAGAATTCTATGTCGTGTGGTTTGAGCCTTACTGGTAATTATAGACAGACGCTCGCCTACAAAAGCATTCATCAACGTGCTCTTCCCTACATTTGGATTACCTACAATACTTACAAACCCTGAACGGTGCTTTTGCTTACTCATCATTATTTTTTTAAGGGTGCAAAGTTACGGCTTTAAAAGCTGTCACTATAGCAGTTACTACTATTTTATTGTTTTTCCCAAAGGTTATTTTCCGGATTGATGTCTACTATTCTATTTCTAGGATCCAGTCGAACCGATTTTACTACTTTATCTGTTGAAATCTTATGCTCCCAAATATTTGTTCTATGCCAAATTTCTACGGGCAATCGTAGTTCTGATATACTTCCATCCTCGAACTCTATCTCCAACTCAACTGGCATAGGAATATCGCCTGCATTTTCCAACTCCAAAAGAGCTACTCCGTTTTTCTGACTTACATTCACAATACCCAAATCGATATTATCATTGGTATAAAACCAAGATCGCCAGAAATACGACAAGTTTTCACCTATAGCATTGTCCATAAAATTAAAAAAATCATTTGGTTGTGGATGCTTGTAAGCCCAAGTCTCTATATAAGAGCGAAATGCAGGATCGAATCGCTCTGGTCCTACAATATACTCCCTAAGCATGAGAAATCCTAATGCCGGTTTGTAATATACCGACACACCTATGTTTCTTTCTTGGAGGATATCGGGATACGTATCTATCGATTCTCTATTAGGATCTAATAACATAAAAAATGCAGCTTGCTTGGCCGAATTCATCCGTGATCCATACTCCCCATCGTTAAAAGCCAATGTGCTGTAATGATTTAAAAACATATTTAAGCCTTCGTCTAACCATCCGTGCAAACGTTCATTACTTCCAACTATCATAGGGAACCAATTGTGTCCGAATTCATGGTCTGTTACTCCCCATAAAGACTCCCCTCCTCGATCATACTTGCAGAAACTAACCGAAGGGTATTCCATTCCATTCACATTAGTAGCAATATTGGTCGCCACCGGATACGGGTATTCGAAATACGTATCGGAATAAAACTCCACAGAGGCTTTGGTATATTCAGTAGACCGATCCCACCCATAATCATTACTCACCACCGGATAAACCGACTGCGCCAACGCAGTGTTTCCGCTAGGTAAGTTTATTCTTGCCGCATCCCATATAAATCCATTGGAACTTGCAAATGCGACATCTCTACTGTTTTCCATTTTAAAATGCCAGGTCTGCATGCCAGAAGAGTTTGGTCGAGTACTTAGACTACCTGCTTCTTCTGGGCTTATTATATATACAGTTTCATCACTACTAGCTGCTAATTTCAATCTTTCACGCTGCACACGAGTCAGCACATCTTTTGGGTTTTGCAATTCTCCAGAGCCAACCACTATATGAGTATAGGGAACGGTAATTTTATAATCAAAATCACCATAACCTAAATAAAACTCACCTGCGCCTAAGTATGGGCTTACATTCCATCCATTTACATCATCCAAAACTGCCATTTGCGGATACCATTGTGCTAGGGCGAAAACCTCTGTATCTTCTGTCTTTAAGACCCCCATTCTATCCACTCCAGTAGAAGGAATGTCATAGGCAAACTCAATGGACATCTCAGCCACTCCTCCATCTGCAGGAATAGGTTCTTCCAACCACAACTGCATGCGTGTATCGGTTATTATTGGATCTACTTCGAACTTATTTCTTTTGACTTGCACATATACAGATTTTATGTTGTACCCATCTGTCTCCGCACCTTCATATCGCGTTTCGCCTGGCAAGGTGATGGTCCCTCTAGAGTCTGCCTTAAACCTATTTTGCTCTAACAATAGCCACACATAGGGCAAAGGTTCTGGGCTATTGTTGGTATATTTTATTTTCACATTTCCATCAATGCTTTTCGATAGCTCATCGAGTGTAATATGTATTTCATAATCCGATCGATTTTGCCAATATGCTGGCCCAGGTTTCCCGGTTGCCGTTCTATAAGCAGTACCTTGTCTGTAAGTAAAATCTTCGAATTTTTTTTGATTCCCAGGAATCCCTTGTGCCAACAAAACTGTTGTACAGGTAAGTAGAAATAAACTAAACCAAATACGCATAGAAATAATTTTATGTTTAAATTAAAATTTAATAGGAAGTCAAGTTTAACTTGCGCAAAAGCTCAACAAATATGCTAGTACAATTTAATTAGGGTAGTCTCTAATAAAATTTATTTTAACCCATAATTAGTGAGAGGAAAGATAAGAAAATGAACAGTACAAAAAGAGGCTTCGCAGGAATAAATCATATTAATTAGTTCACATCAAAGCTCCTTATGTTTACTTAAATAGTAGATTGAAAATTTATTCGGTATTTTTAAAGTTCATCAATAGTCAGCATTATGAAGATTTTTTCATCCCAACAAATTTATGAAGCCGACAAACAAACCATTTTAAATCAGGGAATCGAAAGTAGCGAACTAATGGAAAGAGCCGCTACTACACTATTCCATTGGCTGACTAATTACCTACAAACCACGAAAAAGACTATATCTGTTTTCTGTGGGATTGGCAATAATGGTGGAGATGCACTTATTGTGGCAAAATTACTTATTGAGAGCGGTTATACAGTCCAAACCTATGTTGTAAATTTAAGTGCGAATCGCTCCAAAGACTTTCTCTGGGCTTACGATGAGTTTACTAAGAGTACTAAAAGTAATCCGATAGTATTAAGTGAAGGAGACAATTTTCCAAGTTTGGAAGAAAATGAGTTTCTAATAGATGGAATTTTTGGTATTGGTCTAAACCGATCTATAACTGGATGGGTTAAGGATTTAGTCCATCATATTAATCAGAGTAATACCTATAAACTCTCAATCGATATTCCTAGCGGTTTGTTTGCTAATGCACCCAATTCCGATTCCGATGCTATAATTTGTGCTAACCACACATTGAGTTTTCAAGCACCAAAACTTGCATTCTTTCTTCCAGAAAACTCTCCCTACGTATCCAGCTTTGAAATTTTAGATATCGGCTTAGATCAAAAATATCTTGATAAAACAGAAACTACTGTGGTATTAACAACTGAAAAAACTGCTAAAAGCCTTTATAAACCACCACATCGCTTTGACCATAAAGGAAACAATGGACATGCACTTATAGTAGGTGGAAGTTATGGTAAAATAGGTGCAACGGTGCTCAGTACAAAAGCTTGTTTGCATACTGGTGCTGGATTGGTTACTTGCTTTACTCCTAAATGTGGCTATACCATTATGCAAAGCACCATACCAGAAGCCATGGTGTTAACCGATATAAATGAAAAAGTGATATCAGAAATTAGTTTAGATTTTATTCCTTCGGCTATCGCCATCGGGATGGGAATGGGACAGGATTCAAAATCCAAAACTGCATTACTAAACTTATTCAAAACCTCAAAATGTCCTATGCTAATAGACGCTGATGCCTTGAACTTGATAGCGACACATAAAGACCTAGAAAAAACAATCCCTAAAAACAGTGTTCTAACACCTCATCCAGGGGAATTAAAACGTTTGATTGGCGATTGGGAAAATGATTATGATAAATTGGAAAAAGCTAAACAGTTTTCTAAAAATCATAAAGTCGTACTAATCATCAAAGGCGCCTACACTACAATAGTCAAAGGCGAAAAGTTATTTATCAACACCACAGGAAATCCAGGGATGGCGACAGCTGGAAGTGGCGACGTACTTAGTGGAGTTATCGCAGCATTGTTAGCACAAAACTACAATTCATTAAACGCTAGTATCCTTGGCGTATATATACACGGAAAAGCTGGTGATTTTGCTTTGAAGAAAAAAGGTTTTGAAAGTTTAATCGCAGGTGACATTATTGACCATCTCGGGAAAGCATTTATAGCGTTGTATTCGTCAGATAACTTTCCCATCCCAAAAAATATTATATAATTTTACAATATGGGTAAAATAATTATCTACATCGGTATTATTCTAGTTGTCATTGGACTTATCGTTAGCTATACTCCTTTTACATTAAATTGGTTTGGGAAACTTCCAGGAGACATACGCATAAGCAAACCAAACTTCTCCTTCTATATGCCGATAACTAGCATGATTATTCTATCGGTTGTAGCAAGTATTCTTTTTTGGCTGTACAAGAAGTTCTTTTCTTAACCCGACTTTCATCAGACTAGAACTCTAGCCTCTATTAAAGTCAAAGGTTTAACAAATAAACCACCTTTAAGTATGATTACTCCTGTACATACTTAAATATTCTTCACCAAGTGTTATTTATTTATAAATAAACCTATCTTTGTTAGGCTAAAATATAAAATCATGAGAATTACTACACAATTTATAAACTTCTTTCTACTTATCACATTAATTGCTTGTAATAATAGCAGCGGAATATTTAGTAGCTCCACGGTTAAAGGCAGTGGAAATGTAATTACAGAAAGTAGAGATGCCAGCCAAGACTTTTCTAAGGTAGCTGCTAAAGGAAGTGTAAATCTCTTTCTAAAAAAAGGTGATTTTCAGAAAATTGAAGTTGAAGCAGAAGACAATATCATGCCTCTTGTAGTAGTTGAAATTAATAAAGGTGTCTTAACTGCACGAACAGAAGGCAGCATGCGTACTAAAAAAGGTGTGAACATTTATGTGACCTACAAAGAACTAAATGCCATCACTAGCAGTGGCAGTACGGATGTAAAAGTGGAGTCTACGATAGAAAGCAAAAAGGTAAGTTTAGTTTCTAGTGGATCGTCAGATTTAACTGTAAATGCTATTGAAGCAAAGTCGTTAGAAGTGAAAAGTAGTGGGAGCTCAGATATCAAGATAACTAACGCTAATTCAAAAAATCTAGCTTTAAATCTTAGTGGTGCTTCCGATATTAAAATTGCCGGAAAAACCAAATCATTAAAAGCAAACGCTTCTGGCTCAAGTGATCTAAATGCGAACAATCTCGTGGCTACGTCGGCTGACTTAAAATCATCAGGAAGCTCGAATATTAAAGTACAAGTTCAGGATAAAATTGAAGTTCAAGCCTCTGGCGCTTCGGACATTCAATACATTGGAAGTCCAAGGATAGTTTCTGAAAAAAGAAGCGGTTCTGCATCGATTAAGAAGCGATAAGGATTTTGGATTTCAGGGTTTGATTAAAAACTATATTTTATGCAATCAAATATATGTAAAACCTCATATTAATAATAAAACAGCAAAACCTTGCATTATAGTTCTCTTTGCACAAGCTTACGCTATCTTAGCCTAACTCAACTATATAGTTTTTCCCGTTATTTAGTTTTTAGATAGGTTATTTTTTCAAAATTCATTTCTCTAAAATTTAAATTGATAGCTAGGAAAGTAAAACTTATTGCATGATTAATCTCAATATTTCCGTAACTTTAATTAAAATTACATGTGGAGTTTTGTAGCATCTTATGATTTATTCATAGGTATTTACATAAATAGATGGTTTATTGACCTGAATAGAGATATTCATGCCAAGCCTGTCAACTTTTATAAACACTAATCTAATCTCAGAACAAATATGTCCATACTAGCCACTTCAGATCGACTGATTATTTTATTTTTTAATCCTGATTCACCTATAGGTAAACAAACCCTAGGCTATGCCAAAGGGGAAGGTATTCAATTAAGGGAGGTAGATATCATTAAGTATGAGTTTACTGGATCATTACTAAAGAATTTAGCCGATCGACTGAAGGTAACAGTAGAAGAATTGGTTAACGAAAAGCATCCTGATTTTGAGAAATGTAAAGACAAAAATTTCTCAGATCAAGACTGGATTACGGTTATGCGCGAGAATACAGAATTAATCAAGGAACCAATCGCCATTCGAGGGGATAAAGCGATACTTGTAGAAACACCAAGTGATCTGGCAAGAATATAAATCGATTTTTGAAAAGTAAATAGGCGTTTTATTAGAGACTTAGATTGGAGTTTTGTTAGTCAGCTAAATGGGATAATGAAACGAATAAAATATAATCCGCTGAATTCTATTAAACATTTATAGAAAGGAAATGTTTTTCGCAAACTAATATTTTATGCCAACAAGGTTTCAAATGGAAAGTTAAAAGGAATGGACATCACAAAATTGATGGTAGATTATCATTATGAGATTATGGGTAAGCTAGGCTATCAATTTGAACAATTCCCGCTCCTCTTGAAGTTTTTAGATTGTAATGAAGTATTATCGGTACAAGTACATCCATCCGATGAACATAAAGAGCTTATTCCAAAAGGCAACACCGGGAAATCGGAAGCTTGGATTGTAATGGAAACCGATGAAAATAGTCTGATATACGCAGGATTAAAAAAAGGAACCACCAAAGAGAGTTTACTCAAGTCTATTGAAGATAAATCTGTAGGCGACCATCTACATAGTTTTGTTCCAAAAAAAGATGATGCTATTTTTATTAGATCAGGTACAGTTCACACTCTTGCTGGAACCGTAGTTTTCGAAGTTCAACAAAACAGCGATGTCACTTTCCGCCTATATGATTGGGATCGCACCGACCCTAAAACTAAAAAACCTCGTGAGCTTCAGGTTGAAAAAGGAATTGAGTGTATCGATTTTAATCAAGTAGCTATAGGTCCAGTAACGCCAGTAAAAAGTGAAGAAGTTAAAAACGCTGAAACTCTTTTCGACAATCCACACTTCAAACTTTGGCGTATTAAATCCGACACAGAATTTACTGTAGGCATTAAGGATGTTCCAGTTGTTTTAGTTTCCATTGACGGAAGGGGTTCAATGAAATACAATAATGAAACCTATTCCATTGAAACAGGAGAAGTAATGCTCTTACCCGCAATAATCGGTTTGTTAGAGCTCCAACCTCAAAATGAGATTACCATCCTTCAAATCGCTATCCCAGAAAAGGAATAAAACTGACTCCTATGAAAAAGCTGATAATATTTGATTTAGACGGAACCTTGGCCAAAAGTAAATCGCCAATCGATAAAGAAATGGCTACGCTTTTCAGAAACTTACTCAATGTGGTAAAAGTTGCCATTATCTCTGGTGGTGATTGGCCTCAATTTCAAAAACAGGTATTAGCCAATTTGCCTAAAAACACTTTGCTAGAGAAATTAACAATTCTACCTACCTGTGGAACGAAATTCTATCAATACAAAGATGATTGGAATGAATTATATGAAGAAAACTTTACCGAAGAGGAGAAAAAGAAGATTCTTGACAGCTTACACAAAGCTATAGCAGAGGCCGATTTAGATATCAAAAAAACATGGGGAGATCAAATTGAAGATCGTGGCAGTCAAATCACCTTTTCTGCTTTAGGTCAAGAAGCACCTCTTGAAGCGAAAAAAGATTGGGACAATGATTTTGAGAAACGCAAAAAGATTGTAAATCGTCTAAAAGAACCCTTGAAAGGATTTTCAATTGGCATGGGAGGAACTACTTCCATTGACATAGTGAAACCAGGAATAGATAAAGCTTATGGAATACAAAAACTCAAGGAAAACCTATCTATAAAAATCGAGGAAATGTTATTTATCGGAGATGCGCTATTCGAAGGTGGGAATGATTATCCCGCTAGAAAAACTGGAGTAGACTGCATTCAGGTTAGAGATTCTGAGGAAACTAAAAGAATAATTGAAACGATAATCGCTTGTTTAACCGAACTTCCTAAAAAACAAAGAACATGATACCATTCAAACTACATCGTATTTGTACCATTATGGAGCCTGAAAAGGGAAATGAACTCGAAGTAGAAGGCGTACTCAATCCTGCTGTAGCCCGAGGTCCTGATGGACATCTTTACATTTTTCCACGCTTAGTTGCAAAGAATAATTATTCGCGTATAGGAATTGCTAAAGTGAATTTCAACGATGCTGGGGATCCAGAAAATGTAAAGCGATTAGGAATTGTACTTGAGCCAGAGATGGATTACGAAAAACGCCCAAATGGAGGTGGTGGATGCGAGGATCCAAGAATTACTTACGTTGAACCAGTGGAGCATTATATAATGACCTACACTGCATACGGACCCCATGGACCACACATTGCAATGGCTAGATCAAAAGATCTTTTTAACTGGGAACGACTAGGGTTAGTAGAGTTTTCACCTTACAAAAAAATCGATTTTAACGGGATTAATAATAAAGATGCAAGTTTTTTTCCAACCGACCTTCCAAGTCCACA
Organism: Flavobacteriaceae bacterium; assembly: GCA_035302145.1. Taxonomy (GTDB): domain Bacteria; phylum Bacteroidota; class Bacteroidia; order Flavobacteriales; family Flavobacteriaceae; genus JAJYTI01. The sequence continues at coordinate 36,565 of DATGSX010000063.1, forward strand.
CAACCACATATCAATGGCCATGTTACATCGTCCACTGTTTTGGGAGACCACTCCTGAAGAAACTGTAAAGAAGGAGATTGCACGAGTGATTGATAAACATAGAGAAAGTATCTGGATTTCATATTTCAACTTGAAGCAAGGAAAACACACTTCGCTAGAGAATGCAAAATTCACTTCTCATCATTGCTTAGCCCATCCAATGGAAACATGGGAAAACTTAAAAATCGGTGGAGGCGCCCCTCCTATTTTAACCAAACATGGCTGGTTAATGGTATATCACGGCGTGCAAAATCATGAGGAAGCTACCAAAGATAAACCTACATTTTGCTATGCTGCAGGAGTGATGATTTTATCAGAAAAAAACCCAAATAAAATTTTATATCGTTCTAAAGATCCGATTTTAACCCCCGATCTCGTAGATGAAAAAATCGGTACAGTAGGTAATGTTGTTTTTCCAACCGGAGCCGACAGACGAGACGATATTAATCAGCCCAATAGAATTGATATATATTATGGAATGCCGACGATAAAATCGGAGTGGCAAAACTAAAAATACCCGATAGTTACCTTAATCAAAGTTTTAATCTTCAATAAATTAAACTTAGATAGAGTTTAAAATACACTCCCCGAGAAACTCATCGCTTCGTTTTAAATATAAAGATGAAGTGATTTCAGTTCATATAAATGAAAGACCCCTAATAACTAGCTCCTAGAATAAGACTTTTTCAACTCAAGACGGACAAATGACTGGGTTCAAAATCACAGGACGTCACACCCGCCTTCGAGCCCGCCAAAGGAAAAGAGGAATTACTAACAGAAGCAACCACCACAAGTTTATATTAAGTTTTCGTTTTTCTTTATAACTTGATTTTGTATTTATATCAATAGACTCATCAGCTATAAAGCTCTCCGCTACCTTTTTATTTTGATAAGTCGTTTTGAAGGAGCTTGTTTGTTGGCTATCCGTTTCGCTATGCCAGGTCTGTAAGATAGCCTGATCGGTTTGAATTGTACCATTCGCCTGTATATTTACCTTGCCAGAAAGGCGCCATAGTCGGTAGTTTTTTAATTTTGAATGACCAATTTGAAAACTAGTGTCTAGTATGATGCGTTCTGAGGTTAATACATGGCTAATATGCTCTTGTTTTTTACGGGATAGTTTTTCTTTTTGATTGTTTTGCCACTTGTGCTTTAGACTACAACTAGCTAAGAGTAGACAGAAAAAACTTATGACTAGGTATACTATTAAACGTTTCATAGGGCTATAATTTAAAACTGCCCGTAGGGATTAGCTACAGGCAGTTTGGTTAAACATTAACGAGCCATCCAACTTATGGTATCGCTCCAATCTCCCGTGCCTTTGGAATTTGTAGCACGTACGCTTAGATAGTAGATCGTGCCAGGAACAACTGGTTTTATCAGGTTGTTTCTAGACGAAGTGGTAAGGATCAACTCCTCGCCCCAATCTACTTCTCCTTGTTCATTTTTCTCCGATGAATAACGGTATTCATAATACAGGATGTTATCTAGCTTACCAAAGCTAAAAACCATCTCTCCTTTATGTCGCCCATCGGTTACCACAAGGTTTCGAACGATTTCAGGCGATAACACACTGTTGCGATATCTACTTATCGGAAACCCACTGCTAAGCATGGCTGGTAAGTTGCCTTTGGCTACTTTATTTACGTAGAATGCTAACTCAGCAAGACTAGCTTCCAGATTTTTCCTTGCTTCGTTTTTTGCTGCGGTATCGTAAGGACTACCTCGCTTCCTAGCTTCTGAAAGCTTATCGGCGAACTCATCCAACACCGCCTCAAATTCAACTAATGGCAAGGTTGGTTCATCAAAATTTGCATTGTCGGTCATAGCCGCAAGCACAGTTTGTGCAATTACTAATACATTCTCGTCGCTATAACGTGTAAATCCAAGATTTACTCTCTGTTTTGTTCTCATGATTTCTAAATTTTAATAATTCATTTTTTGTTATTATTCTCCATCCAATCGGCTACGCGATGGATGGTCTTCGTACGTCTACGTCTTCGGTAGACCCCGTCACCGTCATGGCTTCCTGCAGGATTGGTATTGCCTTCCACAGTTACTACAAAGTGCTCGCCCCATTTCTCCACAAAACCCGCATGGCCAATGCGTTTCTTGCTGTAGATATAGATCCCAAATACATCTGATACTTGTGGGGTTTGCCCTTTTCCTGGCCAGATGGTACGTTTGTTGGGAAACAAGCTTGGTGTCCAAGGCGTTCGGGGTTGATCATACCCTTCTTGCGCAAACACCCAGCTTACAAACGCAGCACACCATGGATATCCAGCATCAAGGTTTGTAGTAGCTAAGTAGGCCTCTACCTCTAGCCCATCATTATTCCCAGTTGCCTCACGAACGCCCACCTCTGCAGCATATACTGCATGTAAACGCTCGCGAGCATCAGGTATGGCAGGCTGGCCTACATCCAAAGCGATAGGCAAAATAAAAAACCATAGAGTACCAAGAAGTACGCGCTTATAAAGTAAAGCTTGCCATGCCATGTGTCAGTTTTTAAAGAGGTTTGTGTATACGTCTTAGCTATGTTCAACAATAGCCTGGTAAGGTGAAGGCTAACCAAATGGTAGATTAAAAAACTACATAAGGTGTAGCATACCACTACCCAGATACTACTGTCGATTATAGCGGATAAAGGATCGATTTCTCGAAGATATACTTGTAAGGCAATCCCCAAAATGGCACTAAATACGATGAGAAGCATAAATCCAAAACGCCTGATTAGTGCTTTAAGACTTTGGTAAGAAAGAAGCACCCTTCTAAATAGAGTATCTAAAGAATGCTTCCTGCTAATGCTTGATAACTGATTCATAATTAATTGTTTTAATAGTTACAGTAACTGCGCAGCTACTTCTTAATTCACTATCAAAACAATAGAATGGGCCAAATCTTTCCAACTAACTGGACAAATCCGGACGATTTCGGACGATTCTGGACAGATTACCCTAGTTTTTATGATTATTTTAAGATGATTATACTAGCTTCGGAGCCTTGCGGCTCCTACGCGGTGAATCGTTTAATCGGTTAATTGTTTAGAAGGAACGGTGTCAGAAATAGAAGTATTATTCTTCGTAAATTTAATTGTACTAACTACTTACTGGGTAGTCGCGCGCTAGCGAGATTGGTTAGAATGGCTCGTGAATCGTAACTCGGGACTGGCCTTCGCGAACTCAGGCGTTACTGGAGATCGGAGGTCAGGATTCGGAGGTCGGTGAACATCGTTGGTTCGCGAGTCCTCTCCCGGACCTTTATAGAAATATGTGAATATTAAAGTAACATAATAGTAGCTTCGGAGCCTTACGGCTCCTTCGCGGTGAATCGGTTAATCGTTTAATTGTTTAGAAGGAACGGTCTCGGAAATAGAAGTATTATTCTTAGTAAAATTAATTGTACTAACTACTTACTGGTTAGTCGCTCGCTGGCGAGATTGGTTAGAGTTTAGGGTTCAGAGGTCGGTGACCAGGGATCGTCATTTCGATGAAGAGGAAACTTGGAGAAAGGATAGGTTTTAGGTCTTTAATTATTATTTTAATCGTTACGACGTTATGCCCTTCACATGCTTAGGGGTTATGGACGTTATGCTTTTTATCAAGCTAGATCATTACTTTAAGGATTTTCATAAAAAACCCCCAACGGGGGTTTAACCATTGATAACCCCCGATGGAATCGGGGGTGTTAACTACTATGCATAATACAACCCCAACGTGGGTTGAACCACCTTATGGTTTTAAGTGTATTCTGTATTTTAGTATGGATACAGATGAGATAGTTGACCCCCACTTCGGGTTCTTTTTTCACGTGCTATTTTCCCCGCACTGCG
>DATGSX010000064.1:0-29772 GCA_035302145.1 Flavobacteriaceae bacterium
TAAAGCCAAAGATAAGCTTGAAGATAAGAAAGGGGAATTGGAAGATAAATTAAAAGACAAAGGAAGAGATATCCTTGATGGAATTATACCTGGTAGAAACAAGGATACTACAGAAACAAATAAAAAACCTGGAACCAAAACAGACTCTACAAAAACGGGAGATAAACCAGGTACCAAAACAGACTCTACACAAACTGGAAAAGATCAATCTACAGAAGATAAAGTTAAGGACAAGGTAAAAGAAGGTTTAAAGGATTTATTTGGAAGAGGGAAGAAAAATGAATAATTAAATAGTACTGTCTCAAAAAGTGTGTAAGTTAAAAAATGAACTTGGGTTAGGTTTTCTTAAAACCTAACCCTTTCTTCATAAAGGATTCAGAACTGATCAATAATAATATCCCAGTTTCTCACTGGCATAGACCACTTTTTAGCAGCTTCTCTTACAGCCAAATATACAGATTTCATCACTGCACCATCTGTTGGAAAAGATAATTTATTCTTAGTATACTTCCTTATTTTCCCATTTAGGAGTTATTTCATCAGATTTTGTTAAAGGATAAACTTCCGTTCCAGCAGCAACTGGCAGGCTTGGGAAAACACTTTGCATTATGGGAAATCGACGTTCTTTTTCCGCCTGAGACCAGAATAAGAGACTTTCTAATTTTTGTCCCATAGTTTCCCCAAGAATATTTTCGGTTAAGTCTCTTGAATCTTTTATTTCTTGCGGTACACATTCTTGCACTTCAGCAGTTTGTGCGAAGAGCAACGCAACTAAAGATAAAAATAGGAGTAAATAAATTCACCTTCAAACATACTAAAGTTTATTTAAAACAAACATAATTGAAGCTGAAAAAATATTGTCTGAATTTATTGATAATTATTTTAATTTAAAACTAAAATCAAATCATTTTTCCTGCTAATTCAACACACTTAATAACAAAATGCTCTTAATACAGAAGACATAGGGGTTGAACAAGCATTGAAAATACTGTTAAAATATAAGACAAATGCTTTTTAGTCTTTTTATGTAATTTAACCGTATTTATATTTTAACCTAGGACTCATTATCTTCACTTACCTCAATAATTAAAATACCTTATAAAGTATAAAAGCAGAAGGAATTAAAGTGGGTTTAGCTCAAATGAAATTGCCGAACTAGTGAAATAAGCTTTCATGCAATTAATCAAATTGATATAGCGTAAATTTAAGCCTCTTTAATTACCTTAAGAAAAAAAGCTGTAATTTTAATTGATTATCCGCTCTGAACAGATTCTTATTATTTCCTCCAAATACTTTAGAGCATAACGGCAACTTTAAGGATATAATTCACTATATTTAACGAACTAACCAATATAAATTATTTTATTATGAAAAGTTTAGATATTTATTTTTACTTCTAAGTGTTTTAACTATTATATCCTGTTCTAGTGATGACAATTCTACTACAGGGAATATTGAAGGTAAGTGGAAAGCAGATTCTTGGCATGTTTCAGGCACTATGGAAGGCGGAAACTTCACTATGAATGGAGTTGATATGAGTGACATTACAGTTACCTTTAATCAAGACGGTACTTATATTTCGGACGGCGAGTATTTTACTGTTCTAGTCGAGTTCAGCATAGATGGAATGGAATTTTCAAATCAAATTACCAACGATAATCCATTTAGCTCTGGAACTTGGCAGAAAGACGGTGACAATTTAATAATAAAAAACACTGGTGATACTGAAGTCTATAACTATCATATTGATAGGCTGACATCAAATAGATTAGATGTAAGTTTAGACAACTATAGAATAGTAGAGGATGGGATTGAGACTACTGTAAAAGCAGAAATGGGTTTTAGAAGATAATCTTTAGAAGCGCAAGTAAGTGCTGTACTTAACCTAATTATGATATGCCGAACCTCTATTAAAAGTACCACTGTTTTCTAGATATATTATACGGCTAATATAGACTAGCTCTAGCAAAGCCAGTTCATTGGATAAATAAAATGGAGGTTTTCACGTTAAGAAGTTTTGGATTGGTTTTAAACTAACTCTAAAAGTATAGCAAGCCCAATTATCCTAATTTTAAATTATCACCATTAAAAAAGCCAGCTTTTTCAAGCTGGCTTTTTACTTTATTAAATTTGTTTACTCCTAGTACATATGAAAAGGATTCACCTCTTCTTTAGATAGAATCTGCCATCTGCCTCTTGGTAAGTCTTTTTTGGTAAGGTGGCCAATCATAACGCAATCTACACTCAACACATCGTAACCAAAGTGCTCGAATATATTTCTAAGTACGCTGGTTCCCATGTGTTTTATGCGGATGCCCACCTCTCTTTTAGGCTTATTATCTACATAACTTATTTCCTCCACTTGTATTTCCTCACCTTTTATATTGAGTCCCTCTTTAATAGCTTGTAAATCTTCATACTTCAAGTTTTTATCCAACTGAACATGGAACAATCTATTTAACCCATTCTTACTCAGCTTAACTTTTAAAGCATCGTCATTGGTCAAGAGAATTAATCCCATCGCATTACGACCTAGCCTACCTATCGGGGTTACTCTTGCCGATGTTGCGTTGGATACTAAATCCATTACAGTATCTCTTTTATTTTCGCTAGTTGTAGTAACAAAACCTTTTGGTTTGTTCAACAACACATATGTAGGAGGCTCTGGTGTAATTACTGCTCCGTCAAACTTCACTTCGTCAGTTGGACTAACACGGAACCCCATTTGGGTTACTGGCTTATCGTTTACATGAACTAAGCCGGCTTCAATAAAGGTATCGGCTTCTCTACGAGAGCAAATGCCACTATTTGCAATGTACTTATTTAAACGGATTCCTTCTGGATTGCTCTTATTAGATTTCTTAGGGGTTTGAGCAGATTTAGAGTGTGCTGGCCTCTTTCTATCTCTCTTAGGTCCTCTGCTGCGCTGCCCACCTTTATTATTAGTATTCTTATTGCTCATAATTTAATCTGAATTAACTGCAAAGATACAGATTAGAGATGGTAATGAAAGTTTTTACATGCAAAATTGCAAACCTAAACGCGCACATAATAAAGGCACATCAATTAATGCTACACTAAATGCTCCGACTATTAGCATAAGTTTTAGCAAGATCTGAAGCACCACATAATGCCAAGCTTTTTTAGACCACCACAAAGAAATGATTAGCAACACAATGCTAATCATACTGATTAAAAAATAATAACGCATGTACCCTAAGTCAAAATAACGAAGCATTATCATGGCTATGGATAGTGTTACCACACCTAATAAGCTAAGTAAAATTTTAGCCGTATTCTCTCCATATAACACGGGAACCGTTCGATAGTTTTGTGCCAAGTCGCCTTTTAGATTATGTAGATCTTTTAGCATGGTACGCATAGCAATGACAAGGAATAGAAATGCTGCATGCATAAAGACTACCGTTGCAAAATTTTGATAATAAATAAATATCGAGAAGAAAGGGACTACGGTTAAAATCGCCGCAAGAAGATTGCTAACAAAAGGAAATCTCTTTACTTTATGGGAGTAGAACCATAGCATAAAGATATAAAGGGAAAAGAACACTACGGTGCGAAAAGAAACATAGCTTGCAAACAGTACCGAAAGTATATTACATACAAAGTACATAGAAAGCTTAGTCCGTTGACTTACCAATCGGTCTATCATAGATCGGGTTGGCCGGTTTATTAAGTCTTTTTCACTATCGTAAAAGTTATTTATAGTATACCCACCTGCTATTGCGGTAGCTGAAGCCATAACTAACATAAACAAATTGCCATCGAAAAGAATTTCGCTGGTAGCAAGCTGTGGAGCGAAAATAAATAAGGCTGCAATATATTGCGCTAATACTAAGACTAAAATATTATAGCCACGTATAATAGAAAACAAGCTAAAAACCTTTATTAGCCAGAGCTTTTGTTTTCTATTCAGCATAAACTCTACTTAGTTTATCGTTTTCTTATTTGCTTTATGTTGTTACTTATATATGAGGTAATTGTAGCCTAACATAGAGATGTTTTAGAAGTTATATACTACTTCTAACTTATGTCCTTTAAGAGCGACTTTCGCTTTTTCAATATCCTCGGTAAAACCGAGCATATAACCACCACCGCCAGATCCGCAAAGCTTTAAATAGTAAGCATTGGTTTCTATACCATGTTGCCATAACTCATGGAACTTTTTAGGAATCATAGGTTTAAAATTATCGAAAACCACTTTGGAAAGTTGTTTTAAGTTTCCAAATAAAGATTTTACATCACCTTTTAAAAAGTCCTCTACGCAAGCATCGGTATGCTTAATGAACTGATCTTTAATAACGTTTCTGAAGCCTTCCTTTTTCATGTTTTCCATAAAAATCTGTACCATCGGAGCAGTTTCACTTATAGTTCCACTATCCAATAAAAACACAGCTCCTTTACCCTTTGCTTCTTGATAAGGAATTCCTGTTGCTTCAATATGCTCTTTTGAATTTATAAGAATGGGTAAGCTTAAATAACTATTCAGCGGATCTAATCCTGAAGAGTTTCCATGGAAGAAAGATTCCATTGCACTAAACACTTTTTTCAGTGCAAGGAGTTTATCGCGTGTTAGGTTCTCTAGAACGGTTATTTTATTTATGGCATATTTATCGTAAATCGCTGCTACCAAAGCACCACTACTTCCTACTCCATATCCTTGTGGAATACTAGAGTCGAAATACAAGCCATTATCCACATCCGTTGCTAAAGCTTCAAGATCGAACGCTACCAAATCTGGTTGTTTTTCTTGTAAGTCTTTTAGAAATTCAGCAAAGCGTTGCAAACTTGCGTTAGACTGTTTAGTTTCTTCGGTTTGCTCTTCTTGAATTTTTAGCGCTCCATTATAGAAATTGTAAGGTATTGATAATCCCTTAGAATCTTTGATAATACCGTACTCGCCAAACAGCAGTATTTTAGAATAAAACAATGGTCCTTTCATATCCCCTATTTTTGTTATTGTGCTATTTTTTTAGCACCCAAACCTATATTATCACAAAGGTACTGTCCTTTTTGACAGTATACAACTAATTTATCTTTAATTAACTCAAGCACAGCGTCCTTCTCCGCTTTTGGATAAAGCAAATGTACGTTGGCACCAGCATCTAAAGTGAAGCATAACTTACTACCCGTTGCCTCTCGATACTCCCAAATCGCTTCGATTATTTGCAAAGTGTTTGGACTCATTAAAATATAATACGGCATAGAAGTAAGCATCATAGCATGTAACGTTAATGCTTCGCTTTCTACCAGCTTCACAAACCCATCTACATCACCACTTTCTAAAATAGCTTGTAATTTCACAATATTCTCTTGTGCTTGTGCAAATCTACTTTCGGCGTATGGATGATTATGCATTAAATTATGTCCAACCGTGCTACTCACTTTTTTCTGACCGACATCCACTAACAAAACCGTGTCTTGATAATTTTTAAATATCGGATGTACTTCACCATCGTATTGGGTGGCAAATAAGTTCGAGCTATTTGGAATTGCATGGTGCTCTCCCCAAACTACGAGTGGTCCTTGAATACTTCTACTTGCACTACCTGATCCTAATCTAGATAAAAAGGATGCTTTTTCCTTAAAAAATGCATCGGTCATTTCGGGGTTCAAATCTCTTTCTATAGAAAGTAAACACAATGCCAAAGCGCTCATGCCACTAGCAGAAGAGGCTATTCCACTGCTGTGCGGGAAGCTGTTGGAAGTTTCAATTTCAAAATGATACGATCGTAAAAATGGTAAATATGCTTCTATTCGTTTGAAAAACGTTTCTATTTTCGGTCGAAAATCAGGTTCTAACTCGCCGTCTAGTCGAACTTCAAAGCTAAAATCTCCCTCTTCTTTTTTTGTGTACTGTAGTTTAGTTGTGGTTTTACAATTGGAAAGTGTAAAACTTAAAGAGGTGTTTTTAGGCAGTTGTTCCCCATATTTTCCCCAGTATTTTACCAAAGCTATATTACTTGGTGATTCCCAAGAAACCGAACCTTTTTCTGGCAAAGAAGTATAAACTTCTGGCACATATTTATCTATCTGCATAAACAATTTTATATTATTGACCCATTGAATATTGTAGGATAAACAGCAAAGATACAGCTTTTCTAATAGTTGCTTCGTAAAGTTACAACACAACGTTATTATTTACTGTGCTTCTTGATTAGGTCTTGAGCTACAAGGAACCCGCTAGTCCAAGCATGTTGAAAATTAAACCCACCAGTAATAGCATCTACATCGAGAACCTCTCCCACAAAATATAGATTGTCATTTTGTTTGCTTGCAAAGTTTTTAAAATCTATTTGCTTTAAATCTACCCCTCCGGCCGTAACAAACTCTTCTTTAAAAGTACTTTTCCCATCGATTTGATATACACCGGCCCTCAATTCTTTTATCAAAGCTAGCATTTGGGCTTTAGAAATATCGGCCCATCGCATCTCATCTACTCCCGTTACCTTTACTAGTCGCTGCCATAATCTTCTTGGTAAATCGAAAGTAGGAGTGCTTCCACTTTTCTTTCTTGGTTCTGCTTTTTGAAGCTGCTGTAGCGTCTGTAAGGCCGTTTCTTCATTATGTGTTGGAATCCAATTTATTTTAAGAGAGAACTTATAATCTAATGCATGCAGTTTTCGTGCTCCCCAAGCAGACAGTTTTAAAATAGCTGGACCGCTCATTCCCCAATGGGTAATAAGTAAAGGACCGTAAGAGTCTATTACCGATTTTCCATCGGCATTTAGAACCTCGACAATGGTTTCGGCACTTACTCCCTGCAGATCCAAAATTCGAGGGTCATCGCAGTGAAAAGTAAACAGCGAAGGAACGGGATCTACAATGTCGAACTCCATTCCGCACAACATTCTCCATACTTTAGGACTGCTTCCTGTAGCTATAACTAAATCTGCCGCGAAGAAATCCTCTTTAGATGTAGAAACCTTCCACAAGTCTTTTTCGTATGCTATTCTGACAACGTTGGTTCTGTAAAAGCAAGTTACTCCATATTTACTTGCCTCCTGTAAAAAACAATCAATAATCGTTTCTGAGGAGTTGGTGGTAGGAAATGCACGTCCGTCTTCTTCAATATGCAAAGGTACTCCACGCTCTTCGAACCAAGCGAACGTATCGCCGGTCATGAATTTATGAAATGGCCCTAAAAGCTCTTTCTCACCTCTTGGGTAATTTTCGGACAGCGGTTTTGGCAGGAACTCGCCGTGGGTTACATTACAGCGCCCGCCGCCTGAGATGCGCACCTTGTTTAAACCTTCTTTGGTTTTTTCTAGTATTGCCACCTTCTTATTCGGCAAATCTTTCGCTGCATTTATAGCAGTAAAAAATCCAGAGGCGCCACCGCCTATCACTAATATATCAAAATAATTTTCCACTTTGCAAAACTACGAGTTTACTTGAACTATCTACACAAGTAGAAAAGATTTATATCTATATTATAAGAAACTTGTTATCACTCTGTTATATAGTCGGCCAAAGCCACAAAAAAATCTTGTAAGAGTCTCACCTTAATAACATTTAAAGCGAAAGCTCCTACAAGATTTATAACTGATTATTGCATAAAAATTACTGAACTAATAACTTTTTCGTCAACTTCTGATGTCCATTTTGCATTTGGACAAAATAAACTCCGCGTTTAAGATTTAAATTTATTTGCTGTGCGTCTGAATTTATTATAGTGCGTGACACTTCTTTACCAAGTATATCATAAATAATGGCTTGATTAAAATCATTTGCCCCATGCAGAACCACAAATTGCTTAGCTGGATTTGGTGCTAAAACAATTTCTGTCATCGCCACCTCATCTACACCTAGAATTGCACAGGAAACTGGGTCGAAAATGACTTCACCTAGCGATGGATCATCATTATGATGGAATATCACATCCTCAGCATCTTCCAAAGTAATGTCTGGATCCTCTGTCCAACAGTTATGCATAGCCATAACATCATTAGAGGTGTTATTATATAAAGCATAAATTTGTCCATTATTACCGTTGTCGGAAAATACATTGTTTCCTGGATTATTTTCATCATCACCTAAATTTGCCATTGCATCATATTGCATAGTAATACCCCAAAGGTTTCTACGTATTTGATTCTCAGTTATAAACACATCGTATTTAGTTGGATTTTGGGTAAGGAGATTAATACCACTTCCTCCAAGCATGGGCTGTCCTTCGGTATCGTTATCCTCTATTAAGTTTCCTTTTATTTCTGCCCATACATTAGGTCCAGCTATGGTCAGACCATAACGATTGTCAATAATAGTATTGTCGTGAATAATTGCATTTACATTTCCACCGATCAAAGCTGCAACAGAAATACCTCCAACACGAGTTTTGTCACGGTCGCCAATAATTGTGTTATTAATAATCTTAATAGTGTCTGTTGCTGCACCTGTTGGCCCCATATTTATTTGTGGACGATTGGAATCTGATAAGTTATTAGCTTCTATAAAGTTTCCTATAATAATTGGAGAAGCTGTAGCGTTACCAGCTGATGCAAATGCAGGAGTTTCATTTTCTACAAACCTATTATTTTCAAAAACATGCGATCCTCTAGACATGGAAAACACTGCACCTGTAGCAACACCTCCATAATGGTTGTAAAACTCAGAGTTGGTTATCTGTGCTGTTAGTTCCGTAAGCAATCGGATACCACCACCATTCTTCATAACCAGATTGTTCCACAATATATTGGCATTTTCTTCTACTCGAACTCCTTCGAACTTCTCATCTATCACACTGCAGTCCATTAAAAAGCTATCTGGCGCATCGACTTCAAAAACTCCTGCAACTGTGATTCTCAATTCTGGATCAATTAGTAGGCTTCCATTATCCATGACTTGCAAAGTGTCGGATACCGCAATAGTCAAGTCCTCATGTAAGTAATATATACCTTCGTCCTCAGTAAGTGCTCCTTCACTATTGGCTACCAAATCATCGAGAGTATATACTAGTCCATTTCCTGGTGTACTATACTGCGCAAAAACCGTTGCGCTAACCAAGAACATCAGTATTAAAATCGTAATTTTCCTCATCATATTTCTAATTTTTAATTATTATCTACTTGCAAGATAGCATGAATTCATTAATAAGATACTTCTTACACAAACTATTCCCTCTAATTTATAGTGTAATAATAGTTCTCTCACTCATTTAAATATACAGAATCCCTCGTATTATGACGAATATCATTTTAATTTTAGTATTTTCACACTACATTTGAATATAATGAAATGAATTTAAAGCAGATAAGCCTATGACAACTAACATTCAGTTTATAAAGATTCAGACAAGTGAAAGCCTTAGAGAAAAAGCTATGGAGGGGGTTAATAAGCTAAGAGCTCGGTATGGTTGGGTAGAAACGGTATCGGTGTCTTTTAAAGAAGGAAGCGGCACCTCTGATAAGGAAAAGATTTGCAAAATAGAAATAAATACTCCTACACCTCGACTTTTTGTTTCGGTTGTAGACTTTAGTTTTGAATCTGCATTAAAAATAGCTTTAAACGATATAGAAAGAAAACTCAAAAAAAGAAAAGAAATTTTAAAAGCCAAATAAACAAATACCTATGAAAAAAATACTAGTACCCATCGATTTTTCTGAATGCTCTGCCAACGCACTAAAAGTGGCTGCTTCAGTTGCTAAAAAGCAAGACGCTGATATTATTGCTCTTCACATGATTGGACTTTCTGAAGCTATGTCTATCGGAGGTGCAAAAGAAGAGTACGAAATAATGCATTACATAAAGCTTGTGGAAAGAAGATTCCAAGAGTTTTTAGATAAAGATTATTTAGAGGGTATTAACATTACTGATACCGTATACAATTATCAAAACTTCACTGCTATAAACGACATTGCAAAAGAACATAATGCTTCGCTTATTATCATGGGATCGCATGGTACTAGCGGTTTCAACGAGATGTTCGTAGGGTCGAACACAGAGAAAGTAGTACGTACTTCTGATATTCCGGTTTTGGTTATTAAAGGAGAGCCTAAAGATTTTACCCTTGAGCATGCAGTATTTGTATCGGATTTCAATACAAAGAGCGTAAACGTTTATAAGCGCGCAATGGAATTCTTTGATTTATTCAATACAAAGGTAGAGTTGATTTATATTAACCTTCCGGCAGATAAATTTAGAAGTGATAAACAATTGAAAAAACGTTTTAGAGACTTCATGGAAGAAGCAGAAGATGGTCGCATTGATAGACTAGACGACATTGTTATTTACAATGATTACTCTGTAGAGTCGGGTGTGTTTAACTACTCCGAAACTTCAAGAGCCTCATTAATTGCTATTCCTACCCATGGTAGACGAGGTTTAGCTCACTTCTTCTCTGGAAGTATTGGTGAAGACATTGTAAACCGATCAGATATCCCAGTGATAACGTTTAAAATCTAACTTACATACTTCTTAATAAAAAAGCTTCGAGCGAAAAATCGTTCGAAGCTTTTTTATTTTAATCAAGCTTAAGAGTATTTACTTTATACTACCTAAAGCAATCTCCATCATATCGCTTAGTGAATCTTCCCTATCTTGAGCACTTATTTCCTTACCAGTAACTAAGGAATCAGAAATTGTTAGAATGGCCAAAGCCTCTACATTGTATTTTGCTGCTAAAGTATACAAGGCTGCTGTTTCCATTTCTACACATAGCACCCCATATTTAGCCCATTTCTTATAAGCATCTTTGCTATTCTCATAAAAAGTGTCGGACGAAAGTACTTGACCAGCTTTATAGGTTATTCCTTTTTCTTCAGCAACTTGTGTTGCTTTTTTAAAAAGCTCATAGCTAGCAGTAGCTGCATAATGTACCCCATGAAAATCTTCCGCAAAGGCATTGGAGTTTGTAGATGCCGACATAGCAATCACTACATCGCGGAGTGCTAAGCTCGCTTGGTAAGCACCTGCAGATCCCACGCGAATTAATTTTTTTACCCCATACTCTTTAATCAACTCGTTGCAATAGATTAAAGCCGATGGAATTCCCATACCTGTTCCTTGTACAGAAACCCGCTTTCCTTTGTAAGTGCCAGTATAACCAAGCATACCACGAACGTCATTATAGCATTTAGGAGATTCAAGATAATTCTCGGCTATCCATTTCGCTCGAAGCGGATCTCCTGGCAATAAAATTGTTTCTGCTATTTCACCTTTTTTCGCTCCAATATGTACACTCATATATTTTTATTTATCTGTTACTATTTTTACTCCCGAAGAAGTGCCAATACGATCTACACCAGCTGCTATATACTGTTCCGCAGTCTTTCTGTCTCGTATTCCACCAGAAGCTTTTATCTTCATCTTGTCGCCCACCACATTCCGCATTAACTCGATATCTGTTAAGGTCGCTCCATGGTTTCCATAGCCTGTAGATGTTTTTACAAAGTCGGCTCCTGCTTCGTAAGCTAACTGACATGCCATTTCTTTTTCTTCATTTGTAAGGCTGCAGGTTTCAATAATTACTTTAAGCACATGTTTACCTATGGCTTGTTTTATTTGCTCTATTTCATCTCTTACCATGTCATACTCACGAGCTTTTAAAAGACCTAAAGAGATGACCATATCTATTTCATCTGCCCCATCTAATATAGCTTGCTTTGCTTCGTACACCTTTGTTTTCATGCTATTTGCTCCTAAAGGAAAACCAACTACAGCTGCTATTTTTACATTGGTTTTCTGCAAACATTTCTCAGCAAGATCTACATACTGTCCTTGTACACAAACGGCATAAAAAGAATGTTCTTCCGCCTCCTTACACAATTCCTTAATTTCATCGGGTGTTGCTGTTGGCCTTAAAAGCGTATGATCAATATAAGATGCTATGTTTTTCATTGATGTGATTTTATTAATTTAATTAATTCATGTTTCGGTAAAACACCTGACTGACGCCAGACTTGTTTTCCGTTTTTATATAAAACTAAAGTGGGTACTCCTTGCACCTGTTGCTTCGATGCTAGAACTTGGTTTTTATCAATATCTATCTTCACAATTTTCACTGCATCACCCAGTTCTTTTTTTAAATCGGTTAATATTGGGGCGAGCATTTTACACGGCCCACACCAATCTGCATAGTAATCCACCAACACCACCGGTGCAGAGGATATAATATCGTTAAAGCTACTTCCCATTTCTATAAATTTAAAGTTTTTAGTCAACAAACAAACATCTCCCTAATTAATCCAGTCTAAAGTAATAATAAATAGGCTATAAACTAATTTTAATAAGTTTGTATAAATAGCTCTACCTCACTTATCCAATAGCTATTAAATGTCGGAGCAATGATGCTTTATATTTATTACAGTATTTTATATCTATCAAAGGTAATAATTATTAAATTTGAAGCATATGATGAATGTCAAGAATAAGATTTCATCCCACCTAGGTTCTCTTTTCGAGATTGTTAGTGAAGGGATTGTTGTAGTTGATTCAAAACAAAATATCGTTGCTTACAATAAAGTGGCTGGCGAGTTATTTGGTTATGATGAAGATGAATTATTAAACAAATCTGTTCATACACTCGTTCCACAAGAACATCATAACACACATAAAAAACAAGTATCCAATTATAATCATAACGCTAGCACCCGACAAATGGGTGTTGGTAGGGATCTTTATGGCGTAAAAAAAGACAAAACTACTTTCCCGATTGAGGTGGGGTTAAATCCATTTACTATAGATGGTGAGAACTATGTTATGGCTATTTTAATAGACATTAGCGTTAGAAAAGAACAGGAAAGACAAATAAGAGAACTAAATACGAAGTTAGAGCATAAAATAAACTTACGCACCAAAGAACTTCAAGAGACTGTAGATGATTTAGAAGAGGAAATAAGACGTAGAGAAGATGCAGAAAGTAAAATTTTAGAGAGCCTACGAGTCGAAAGAGAATTAAATGAATTGAAAACCAAATTCTTATCGATGGTTTCTCATGAGTTTAAAACACCGCTTTCGGGAATTCTAACCTCAGCAACTTTGATTGGGAAGTATCAAAAAACCGAGCAGCAAGACAAACGAGATCGACATCTAAAGCTTATAGAAGACAAGGTAAAGTATTTAAACAATATATTGAACGACTTTCTTTCTGTGGAGCAACTGGAGCATGGGCGCACGAAATATAAAATGGAAACATTCCCTCTGAGTAAAATCTTAAACGAGGTTATTTACAACGCTAACATGTTGCTTAAGGAAGGGCAAAGCATTGCTTATCCAGAAGATATAGACGATATTATTTTAGTATGCGATGAAACGACGCTCGAGATTATCTTGTCGAACTTAATAAACAACGCTGTTAAATATTCTGCTGAAAACACGACTATTAAAATTGTTGTGGAGAAAGAAGAAGAGTATTTCAATCTAAAGGTTATAGACCAAGGGATTGGAATTCCAGAAAAGGAACAAAAACATATATTCAGTCGTTATTTCCGTGCCGAGAACGCTTTACTGAATGAAGGAACAGGAATAGGACTAAATATTGTAAAAGGGCATATAGAAAACTTAGGTGGAACAATAGATTTCGAGAGTAAAGAGAACGTAGGAACCACTTTCTATATTCGTATGCCATTGAACGTAAATATATAAAATAGAGAAATTAACATGAGTCGCAAATCCATTTTAATTATCGAAGATGATCCTGCTTTACGCGAGAATACCGCAGAACTGCTTGAACTATCTGATTATAAAGTCCGAATGGCACCTAACGGGAGAATTGGAATAGATTATGTTTACAAGGAAAAGCCAGACTTGATTATTTGTGATATTATGATGCCAGAAGTCGACGGCTATGGTGTGCTAGAAGCTATGAACAAGAATCCAGATTTCATACATATTCCTTTTATATTTTTATCGGCCAAAACCGAGCATAACGAAATCCGAAAAGGAATGAATCTTGGTGCAGACGACTATCTAACCAAACCTTTTACAGAAAAGGAACTATTAGACGCTATAGAATCACGACTTCTAAAAACCGAAACTCTACTAAGTGCCTTTCAAAGAGAAGTTAGTCAGGAAGAGGAAGAGGGGGAAATTCGAAATTTAAATGAACTAAAATCTTTCTTTGAAGAATATGGCGAGAAGCTAGAACTAAAAAAAGGAGAGTACATATACGAAACAGGCGATCGATCCAATAACATTTACCTTGTAACCAAAGGGGTTGTAAAGTGTTTCAAAATCGATAGTAACGGCAAAGAGTTAATTACAGAACTCGTTAGCGAAGACAATTTCTTAGGATTTACACCCTTACAAAACCATTCCCCTTATGTAGAGTCGGCAATGGTTGTTAAAAATGCGGAAATGTATTCTATTAGCAAATCTATATTACGAGAGTTGTTAGGGAAGAATCAAAACATCTCTATTGAGCTGATGAATGTTATTACGGACAACGTTTATAAAGTAAAAGAACAACTCCTCCAAATGGCTTACAGCTCGGTTCGTAGAAAAACAGCACAAACCTTGCTGCATTTCGCAGATACGGTAGGTAGTGAAGAGCAGCAACCTTCGATAAGAATCTCTAGAAGTGACTTAGCAAGTGTTGCGGGAATCGCTACAGAAAGTTTAATCCGTATGCTTTCTAACTTCAAAAAAGAAGCACTCATCGATATTGATGGGCGAGAAATCATTATTTTAAACCGAGAAAGACTAGAATCTATCGAGTAGGTGACTTTGGTCATTCTTTTTCTATTATATGCATCTTACATTTGCTACTAATTAGCTTATATAAGAATGCAAAAGATATTAATACCAACTGATTTCTCGGAGAATGCCGCCCGTGCTATCGCCTATGCGTCTGCATTGTTTGCCGACAGACGCTGTCTTTTTATTCTTGTACATATTCAAAAACCTACGGAAAATGAGGTAGATTACGCTAGTAAGGTAGAGAACGTATCACAACAGATTGAAAAGTGCAAGAAAGTATTCACGAATCCAAACCACCAAGTTGATAGCTTATTAAGCACAGGAAGATTTATAGAAAGTATTCGAAAGATAGTTGAAGCGCAGGAAATTGATCTCATTGTAATGGGGACAAAAGGCACCAACAATAGCACTAAAATGCCTATCGGCACCAATACCCGGAATATCATTACAAAGGTACAATGTCCAGTATTAGTCGTTCCTAACAAGTCAAAGTATGGCCCAATAAAGGAGGTTGTTTTTCCAACCGACTTATATCTTAGATACTCTAGCAAAACCATGGAGCCGCTAACTTCTATCTTAGTTGACAATAAATCCATATTGAATATCATATACCGCAAAACCAACAAGGCTGAATTAACAAAAACACAGCTCATTAGTAAAGAGTATTTAAACAATATTCATAACGAAATAACGGTTAAGTTCCATGAGATTACCTCAGCTAATTTACGAGGTGAGCTAAAAAAATATATCGACAAAAATGACACTCAGTTAATAGCCATGTCGGCTAAAAGCTTAAATTTTATTCAGGTATTAATATCTAAAGGATCGCCCGAAACAGATTCTTTTATTCGAAATACACCTTTTTTATTTTTACATGAAAGTATTTAATTCGTCAGTCATCTTTTAGCCTTAAAAGTTCATTCAGTCAATATCTTTGCATTTTCATTAATACATTAATTAAATTATAGCACGCATAACACAGGAAACATCAATATTTATAAGTATTTTTATTATCATTTTTAAAAGCAATTATTAAATATGAAAGAAACACTAAACCGATTAAAGAAAGTAGTATCGGATTGCGCTGTAACATTGGTTTTACGTACACATAGAACGCATCCAGAGAATGCTCAAGATAGTATTAAATTAAAAAACAAAGTTAGTGAGGCTCGTCAACGTTTAGAGAAAGAGTACGACGCTGCAACCGCTAAGAATCTAGGTGACAAACTAGCAAAATTGGCAGACGAGATCGATGTTAACTACAACCTAGAAGGACTTGTCCTATTTGTCGACGCCAATCATGCGGAGTTTGTTCGTTTACCTGTAGAGTTGAACGACAGAATTATTATCGATAGTACGTTTGCAACACGTCCTTTATTTAGAGCTTTAAATCTAGAAACTAGATATTACCTACTGAAGTTAAGCAAGGATAAAGCAAGATTGCTACGTGCTTCAAGCAGTAATTTAGACGAAGAAATAGGTGGTGATTTCCCAGCTACTAGCGATGTTTCACCAAAATCCAGAACGGAAGGACTTATCGATGAGCGTCAATCAAAATTGCAGTTAGAGTTTTTCAATCGAGTAGATAAGTTTGTAAATAAAGTACATCAGCAAGAACCATTACCTATTTATATTGCTACAGACGATATGAATTACGGGCAGTACTTGAAAATGGCGGATAGACCAAATACCATCTATGGGCAAGTTGCTTTAAAAAACAGAGATGGAAAAGCTGCAAATAGTATAAAAGAAGTTTGGCCAGCTATCCAAGAAGAAACAAAAGCACGTAACCTAAGTAGAAAGGAAGAGCTTAAAAAGGCAGTTGGTAGCGGTAAAGTAGTAAGCGATTACTCAGAAATATGGCAAGCGCTAGAAATGGGTAGAGGCGCAACCTTATTTGTTCAGCAAGGTTTATTTCAACCTGCACAAATAAAGGACAATTATGTAAAATTGATAGATAAAGCAGATATTAATAGCAAGGAAGATGTCGATGACATCATTGACGAAATGATTGAGAAAAACAGTCTCTTTGGTGGTGATGTTGTCTTTTTACCAAAAGAAGAATTGGCCGATTTCCAAGGACTTGCTTTAGTTACTAGATACTAAACTGTAATTTACAACCCTTAAATAATAAAAAGGCTCTGATATGATTCAGAGCCTTTTTCTATGCTATTCATCTTCTTTTCGAAACTCCTGAAGAGTTTTATAAAAGTCTTCTTGTTTTGGTCTGTCTTTCGGTATTTCTGTTAAGGGTTCTACTTCCTTCAAGGTTGCATGACAGTCTGCTGGCAGTTGTTGGTACAATCTAGTTCCAGCAGTTTTCCAAGCAATCATATCATCCGATAGTTCGCGAATTACTTTTGCAGGATTTCCTACCACTAAACTACGCTCTGGAATCTGCATTTCTGCCTTTACAAACGCCATGGCTCCTACAATACTGTCTTTTCCCACAAAAGCGTCATCCATAATAACGCTATTCATACCTACCATACAGTTCTCACCTAAATTGGCACCATGAATAATCGCACCATGACCTACGTGAGCTCCCTTTTGTAAAACAATAGATTTCCCTGGGAACATATGGACCGTGCAGTTTTCTTGTACGTTCACGCCATCTTCTAAGATAATCTCGCCCCAATCACCTCTAATAGCAGCACCAGGTCCTATATAGCAATCTTTACCTATAATAACATTTCCTGTGACTGCGGCTAATGGATGTACAAAACTGCTTGGATGAATTACGGGGATATGCCCGTTGAAACTATAAACCATAATTATTTATATTTATCGAGCGTTTTCTTTGTAAAATCACTCAACACCAAACGTCCGCTTATCGCAGCACGCTCTTCAAGCAATTCATCCCAATCTTCTGTTCCTACCCAGAATGTTTTTTTCATCTCTGCCATAGCCTCTGGATTGAATTTGGTTAAGCCTTCTGCAAACTCCCAAACAGCTTTATCTAACTCCTCGGTAGTTTCTAGTACTTGAGTATATAATCCTTTCTGCATTGCCCACTCTGGAGAATAGAATGTATTAGCATCTATTGCGATTTGCGACATGCCACTTACACCAATCTTTCTCGCTACTGCAGGTCCAACAACAAATGGCCCTATTCCTAAGTTTAACTCGCTCAATTTAATAGCAGCATATTTAGTAGCCATACAATAATCCATTGCCGAAGCAAGACCTACACCACCTCCAACAACTTTTCCTTGTACGCGACCTACTATAAACTTCGGACACTTGCGCATGGCATTTATAACCTTAGCGAATCCGCTAAAGAACACCTTACCAGTTGCCTCATCGTTTATTGCGATTAACTCATTGAAACTAGCCCCTGCACAAAATGTACGATCGCCTCCACTTTGCATAATAACTACTTTCACTTCTGGGTCTTCCCCTACTTCAGTTATAGTATTGGCAAGTTTGGTTAAAATATTACCAGGCAAACTATTGTGCGCTGGATGGAAAAACTCTACTAAAGCAATACCATTTTCAACTTCTTTCTTTACATATGCTTCTTTACTCATAATCTTGTTTATTTAAAATAAGCCGTATAACTCGGCATCAATTTTTTCAATAATAAATCCTAAATCTTCGGGATTGCTTACCACGTCTAGGTCGTCTACTGGTAAAATCAATAGTTTCCCTTTGTCATAATCCTTAATCCAATTCTCGTATCTATCGTTTAGCTTGCTTAAATAGTCAATACTAATCGAATTTTCATAATCTCTACCACGTTTGTGTATTTGCTTTACCAAATTCGGAATTGAGCTTCTTAAATAAATAAGTAGATCAGGTGGTGTGGTAACCCTTTGCATCAGCTCGAATAAGGAACTATAATTCTCAAAATCACGGTCGGACATTAATCCCATACTATATAGGTTAGGTGCAAAAATATAGGCATCCTCATAGATTGTCCTGTCTTGAATAATCGTTTTTCCACTTTCTCGGATATCGAGAATTTGTCTGAACCTACTATTTAAAAAAGATATCTGTAGATGAAAAGACCAACGAGACATGTCACCATAAAAATCCTCCAAATATTCATTGTTGTCCGCATCTTCAAAATGTGGCTCCCACTTATAATGCCGGGCCAATAAAGAGGTAAGAGTGGTTTTTCCCGACCCTATATTTCCCGCAATAGCTATATGCATAATTTAAAATCTATATTATTTTTCTGCAATATACGTATGTAACAGCTTACCATCAAACACATAAGTATATTGTCGTCCATAAATTAAGTTTTTCACTCCTATTCCATCTAGATTTATAGTAAGCGGTTTGGGCTCTGAAATACCTTTACGCCAATAGAACCACTCTTCGCCTTTCTGCAAAACAACTCCATTGGATGCTGAGAACATTTTGTCGTAATCTTTTGCAGCTAATTTTTGGATTACACTTCCATAGCTATTATATAAATAAATGTGATTCGGAGTACGAATAAAACAATGATTGTAATTACTCACTTGTTCTAATATATCACCTGAGAAACTAGAAGACAAGGCCTCTTGACTCATATTCCTATAATCAAACAACTCTAAGCGTTGTGAAGCAGTATTACCTATCCATAATCGCTTACTTCCAGCATTACCAATTGTAGCGACTTGCATGAAATCTGACATTTCAGAAAAATCCACTCGTACTATTTCATTTAATTTATTGTCTAAAACAACCACAACTTGGGCCTGATAATAGAAAACCAGAACAGTAAATGGATTGGTAATATCTACCGACTGAATACTTCCTAGCAGCTTATTATTAAAAGAATAAGTGCTTTCCCCTTCTTGCTTGTAAAGCACGTTATCTTTTATCCAATAAAGATATTTATAAGAATCTACTCCTACGAAGCTATCGGCCTTAAGTGGCACTGACTCTTGCAATTTCCACTCTTGGGCGATGGTAATTTGCGATAGTAATAATATGATAAAAATAAGGTTTTTCATTTCGAGCACTAAGATACAAAACACAAAGGAAATCAAATATCTAGTAATAAAGATATTAGACTCTTTTCAATATCATCCTTAAGAACAGGTAACGAATGTTAACTAAAAACCATCGACATCATGCATATCGTTAATTAAATGAATATACTGGATTAGTATTTACTATATTTGCCAGCATATGAAAGTAACCGACCGAAAACTAGAAATACTTCGTCATGCCGCACGCTTGTTTAGAGAAAAAGGATATCGTGCTGTGAGTATGCGTGACCTTGCCGATGCATTAGACATAAAAGCATCTAGCTTATACAATCATATACAATCGAAAGAAGAAATACTCTCAAGTATTATTTTAGAAGTAGCCGAGGAATACGCTAAAGGTATGCAACGTATCCAAGATGAAAACATTTCCTCTATCGACAAGCTAAAAAAGCTTATTACTCTTCATATCCAAATCGCTAGCAAAAACAGTAATGGAATGGCTATCGTACAAAAAGATTGGATGCATTTAGAAGAAGATTTAGCTTATTACAAACAATTACGGAGGGATTACGAAAGTAAATTCCATCAGATTATCGAAGAAGGTAAAGCCAACAAAGAGCTTAGAAGTGCACATACCGAAACTATCGCATTTAATTTACTATCCACGTTAAACACCTTGTATTTATGGATTCCAAAAAAATCCAATTTAGATGTAGCCCAATTAAAAGTGGAACTGCCTCTCTTATTGCTTTCTGGCATCCAAGAAGACTAATTAAAATGTGATATTATCTAGGTATATCACATATACAAATCACATTCTTAAAACCCCCTCATCAAGCTTATTCAAACTTCGGATTTAGTTAGACTTGTCTATTTATTTGCTATTTAGACTAACAATCGTTAGTTTTGTTAGGTAACCAATTCAAATACTGTGGCAAATTTTCATTCAATAACGATAAAAGACGTACATAAAGAAACAGATGAAGCATCTGTTATTACGTTCGATATTCCAGAAGAATTACAAGAAACCTTTAAGTTTAGACAAGGGCAACACCTCATCTTACGCCGTTTTTTCAACGGTAAGGAAGAGCGTCGCACCTATAGTTTATGTTCCTCTCCTACAGAAAATATTTGGAGAGTTGCAGTAAAACAAATTCCAGAAGGTGTATTTTCTACTTATGTGAACTCGGAATTAAAAGCAGGCGAAACTTTAGATATTCTCCCTCCTACTGGTGAGTTCGGTGTTCCGATTTCTAAAGCTCCAAAAAACTACGTAGCTTTTGTAGCTGGTAGTGGGATTACCCCTGTATTATCCATGCTTCGATCGCATTTAGCCAATGAGCCTGAATCTACGTTTAAGTTATTTTACCTAAACCGTCAGGCACAAACCATAATGTTCAAGGAAGAAATTGAACAGCTACGCAATAAGTATTTAGGTAGATTAGAAGTGTATTACTTCTTAAGTAGAGAACATCGCGATATTGAGTTATTCGCTGGGCGCTTTACAGAAGAAAAAATAGACGAATTAAGTAAAAGTTTATTCGACATTCCGAATACAGACGAGGTTTTCCTGTGTGGCCCAGAAGGCATGGTAGAAATGATCAGAGAACAACTAGTAGCAAAAGGACTTAGTTCTGACAAAATACACACGGAGTTGTTTGTATCTGGTTTAAGTGAAGAAGATATCGCACGCATGAAACGTCTGCAAGAGCAAAAAATAGACGGAGTAAATGTAACCATTCGCGATGGAGGAAAAGACTTCCATTTTGTAATGACTAAAGAGCAGGACAATATCCTAGATGCTGCATTAGCAGCTGGAGCCGACTTACCATTTGCTTGTAAAGGTGGCGTTTGCAGCACATGTAAATGCCAAATAGTAGAAGGTGAAGTGGAAATGAAAATAAATTATGCCTTAGAAGAGGATCAAGTAAAGAGAAACTATATTTTAAGTTGTCAAGCTGTACCTTTATCTAAAGACGTTACAGTAAACTTTGACGTTTAAAAAATATAAAGAAACCAATTATGAGCGAGAAAGAAATTAAGAACTTAGAAGCTATATTCGAACAGCGTATAGCCAATGAAGAAAAGATAGAGCCTAAAGATTGGATGCCGGAGAAATACCGTCAAACACACATCCGTCAAATGTCACAACACGCCCATTCCGAGGTGGTAGGAATGCTACCTGAAGGAAATTGGATTACGCGTGCACCTAGCTTACGTCGAAAAGCAGCTTTACTAGCCAAAATTCAGGACGAGGCAGGACATGGATTATATTTATATTCCGCTACCGAAACCCTAGGTGTTACCCGCGACGAGCTTTATGAGCAACTACACTCCGGAAGAGCTAAGTACTCTTCTATATTCAACTATCCAACCTTAACATGGGCCGATATCGGTGCTATAGGCTGGTTGGTAGATGGTGCAGCAATTATTAACCAAGTGCCATTGTGTGACACTTCTTTTGGACCGTATGCTCGTGCTATGGTACGCATATGTAAGGAAGAAAGTTTTCACCAAAGACAAGGTTATGAGATTATGCTAACCCTTTGCAACGGAACACCTGAGCAAAAAGAAATGGCACAAGATGCACTTAACCGTTGGTGGTGGCCTAGTTTAATGATGTTTGGACCTACCGATGCAGAGTCGGTACACACCGAGCAATCCATGAAATGGAAGTTAAAAAGAAAAACCAACGACGAATTACGTCAGCAGTTTATAGATCAAACCGTACCACAAGCCGATATTCTGGGAATTACCATGCCAGATCCAGATTTAAAATGGAACGAAGAGCGTGGACACTATGACTTTGGTGAAATCGATTGGGAGGAGTTCTGGCAAGTAGTAAAAGGACATGGCCCTTGTAACAAAGAGCGCATGAAAGCAAGAGTTGGTGCGTGGGAAAGAGGAGAATGGGTTAGAGATGCCGCCACTGCTTACGCAGAAAAGAACTCGAAAAAGAAAGAGAAAATTAAAAAAGCAATGTAATCGTATTTTTTGCTTGACGAATGTAAAAGCAAAGTATAAATACAGAAAAAATATTATCATGAAAAAAGAATGGCCAATTTGGGAAGTATTTGTTCGCAGTAAAAATGGTTTAGAGCACCGTCACTTCGGAAGTTTACACGCTGCCGATGCCGAGATGGCATTGTCTAATGCAAGAGATGTTTATACCCGACGAAACGAAGGAGTGAGCATCTGGGTGGTAGAGAGCAAAAATATCACTGCTTCACAACCAGAAAACAATCCAGAATTTTTTGAGCCTGCAAAAGACAAAGTATACAGGCACCCAACATTTTACGATTTACCAGACGAGGTAAAACACATGTAAAACCCAAAACAAGATGAACAAACAAGCATTATACGATTATATATTAGGTGTAACAGACAACTCCCTAATTTTAGGTCAACGCCTAGGAGAGCTTTGCGGACATGGTCCTAGTTTAGAAACCGACATTGCCATTACCAATATCGCACTAGATTTATTAGGACAATGTAGAAGTTACTACCAATATGCAGCAAAATTAAAAGGTGGCGATACTACGGAAGATAGCATCGCTATGCTTCGAACAGAAAGAGAATATGTAAATGTGCTTTTGGTAGAACAACCAAATGAACACTTTGGCTATGTAATAGCACGTCAATTTTTATTCGATGTATTTCACCTATTACAAATGCAGGAACTACAGAAGTCAAAAGACGAAACTCTTGCAAGCATTGCCGCAAAGAACATTAAGGAGACTTTATACCACACCCGATTCTCTAGCGATTGGATAAAGCGTTTAGGCGATGGAACTGAAGTAAGCCATGCTAAAATACAAGAGGCAATAAACGACTTATGGCCTTACACCAAGGAGCTTTTTGAAGTAACCGAATCCGATCAAGAAATGATTGATGCTGGAATCGGTGTAGACGTTTCTAAACTAAAAGACGCGTATTATAAACAAGTAGCCGAAGTTTTAGAGGAAGCTACATTAAAAGTTCCAGAAGGTAAATACTTCCACAAAGGAGGAAAACAAGGAATACACACAGAACATATGGGGCCACTACTTGCCGAGTTACAATACATGCAACGCACGTACCCAAATATGAACTGGTAATAAAAAACGAAAGGAGGACAATCATGGTAAAAGATAAACCAAAAATAGCACCGCATTTACAACCCATATTAGAATCGGTTCCCGATCCTGAAATACCTGTGCTTACCATCTTAGATTTAGGCATGATTCGTGAAGCTACAGAAGTAGATGGCGAGGTGTACGTAAAACTTTCACCCACCTACTCTGGTTGTCCGGCTACCGATGTGATTGGTGACGATATAAGAACAGCTTTTAAAAAGCATAATATGACTGCGCATGTCGAGTTCGTAATATCACCGCCATGGACCACCAAATGGATAACCGAAGATGGGAAGCGAAAAATGAGGGAGTATGGAATAGCGCCTCCCCTATCTGAATCCGCAGATAAACAAGCTTTATTAGAAGGCAAAAAGGTTGTTCCTTGTACTTTGTGTCGATCCACAAACACACATATGGTAAGCCAGTTTGGCTCTACCCCTTGTAAAGCCTTATTTAAGTGTGACGACTGCTTAGAGCCTTTCGACTATTTTAAATGCTTAATTTAAACACATTTAACTTCCTTAAAGTATAGTATCTTTAGGGAAGTTTTTATTTTAGACCTATGCAAAAAGATATTTTAACTACAATAAACAATGGGGTTGCAACAATTGTGCTAAACCGCCCGAAAGTATTCAATAGTTTTAATAGGGCTATGGCTCTATTACTACAATCCGAACTAGACAAATGTGCGACTGATGATGATGTACGCGCTATTGTTCTAACTGGATCTGGTCGTGCATTTTGTGCCGGACAAGACTTAGGCGAAGTTACTAGCGAAAAGCTAAACCCTGGTTTTAAAACTATTTTAGAGGAACACTACAATCCGATTATTCATAAAATTCGAACGATTAAAAAACCTGTTGTAGCTGCCGTAAACGGTGTTGCTGCAGGAGCAGGAGCTAATATTGCCTTGGCTTGCGATATTGTAATCGCATCGGAGCAAGCAAGTTTTATCCAAGCATTTAGTAAAATAGGCTTGGTACCAGATAGTGGTGGAACTTTCTTTTTACCAAGACTTATAGGATTCCAAAGAGCTTCGGCCTTAATGATGCTTGGTGACAAAGTAGAGGCAAAACAAGCCTTGGAAATGGGAATGCTTTACAAAATGGTTTCCCATGATACATTAGAAGAAGAAACACAAAAGATTGCTATCACCCTAGCCAACATGCCCACAAAAGCGTTAGGCATGACAAAAGAGCTACTAAATGCATCTATGACTAACAGTCTTGACGAGCAATTAGCTATGGAATCTACCTATCAAATAGAAGCCGCACAAACAGAAGACTACAAAGAAGGCGTGACTGCTTTTATAGAAAAGAGAAAACCAAATTTTAAAGGAAAATAAACGCATATTATAGCGTATTAAAATATAGAAATACATGATAGTAGGAGTTATTGGCGCAGGAACAATGGGAAGCGGTATTGCTCAAGTGGCAGCCACCGCAGATTGTAAAGTGCATGTTTTTGACACCCAAGCGGAAGCTTTAAACAAAGCCGAAGCAAACCTAGAGCGCATATTAAACCGACTTATAGAAAAAGAACGAATAGACGAAAAAGAGAAACAGCGAATTCAAGGAAACATTAGCTATCACAACCAACTCAAAGATCTAAAGGATTCCGATTTGGTAATCGAAGCTATTATCGAGGACTTAGATATTAAGCAAAAGGTGTTCCAAGAGCTAGAGTCATACTTAGCAGACGGTGCCATTATCGCATCCAACACCTCATCCTTATCTATAGCCTCTATCGCTGCATCACTCAACAAGCCAGAGCGTTGTGTTGGCATACACTTTTTCAACCCAGCACCGTTAATGCGCTTGGTAGAGGTAATCCCAGCTGTACAAACCGATGAAACGGTATTGCAGAAAGCAGTAGAAACCATTGAAAGTTGGGGGAAAACCGTAGCAGTAGCTAAAGATACTCCAGGGTTTATTGTAAATCGTGTAGCCAGACCATTTTACGGTGAAGCATTGCGTATCTATGAAGAAGGTATCGCTGACTTTGCCACTATAGACTGGGCTATGAAAGAATTAGGCGGTTTCCGAATGGGGCCATTTCAATTGATGGACTTTATAGGAAACGATGTAAATTACACCGTTACCGAAACCGTATTTGCAGCATTTTACTATGATCCAAGATATAGACCAGCATTTACACAAAAACGACTTTCAGAAGCAGGCTACTTAGGCAGAAAATCAGGTCGTGGATACTATAATTATGCCGAAGGAGCAAGTAATCCAGAGCCTGTAAAAGACGAAAAGTTAGGTCAAGAAATCCTAAATCGTATCCTGGTAATGCTTATCAACGAGGCTGCAGATGCAAAACATTTAAGAATAGCATCGGCACAAGCAATAGACGATGCAATGACCAAGGGAGTAAACTATCCGAAAGGACTACTAGCTTGGGCAAACGAAAAAGGCATAGATTGGTGTGTAAAGAAATTAGATTCTCTCTACGATATGTACCACGAAGATAGATATCGTTGCTCACCTTTATTGCGTAAAAAATTGGCAGACAAATCCGATTTCAAACTATAATATAATGCAAGAGAAGGAGTTAAAAGGCACAAGTCCAAAAGCTATTGCCGAGCACATGCTGGCCAATGACAAGTTTAGCACTTGGCTAGGAATAGAAATACTTAAAGCTAGCGAAGGATATTGTAAAGTAGGGATGCGCATACGAGAAGAAATGCTAAATGGCATGGGCAATGCTCATGGTGGCATAAGTTTTTCGCTTGCCGACACTGCCTTTGCTTTTGCCTCCAACTCTTATGGCCGACATGCCGTGTCTGTAGAGGCTTCTATAAACCATATAGAAGCCTTAAAAGCTGATGATTATATCACAGCAGAAGCAGAATTTGATGTTACTAAATACAAACTAGGGTTTCATATTATAAAAGTAAAGCGAGGGGAAGAGGTCGTTGCCTTATTTAAAGGTATCGTATATCGTTCCAGCAAAAATTGGAAAACAGACTAAACTAAGATACTTATGAAATGGAAAGGCAGAAGAAAAAGCGAGAACTTGGAGGACCGACGCGGGATGAGCTCCAAAGGAAAGATGGCTGCAGGTGGCGGATTAATCGCTATTGTTGTCATACTTCTACAGTTATTTGGAGGGGAGACTGGCAAGCAAATTGCCCCAGTTTTAGACCAAATCACACAAAGTCAAACAGCGCAGCAATATACTCAAGATAGGGAACTAACAGCAGAGGAACGTGAGATTGGAGATTTTGTTGCGACCATTTTGGCCGATACGGAAGATGTTTGGCACCAAGTTTTTCAAGAACAAAATCTTGGTAACTACCAAGAACCGAAGATGATTCTCTTTACCCAGGCCGTAGAAACCGCATGTGGTGTAGGTGAGTCTGCAATGGGCCCTTTTTATTGTCCTGCAGACCAAAACGTTTATATGGATCTGGTGTTTTTTGAAGAATTACATACTCGTTTCGGTGCTAAAGATGGAGACTTTGCCATTGCCTATGTCACCGCACACGAGATAGGCCATCATGTTCAAACACTATTAGGCACCTCACAAAAAGTTCGAGAGCTCCAGCAACGAACCAATCAAGTAGAAGCCAATAAGCTTTCGGTAGCCCTCGAGCTCCAAGCCGATTTCTATGCAGGTTTATGGGCGAATAAAATCCAAAAGTATTTAGTAGCAGAAGATATAGAAGTGGCAATTAGCGCTGCAAGTGCAGTTGGAGACGACGCCATACAAGAACGTTTTCAAGGCCGAGTAAACCCCGATAAATTTACACATGGTACATCCGAGCAACGTGTTTATTGGTTTACAAAAGGATTCAAGACAGGAGATATTCAACAAGGAGATTCTTTCTCCGAAATATTAAATTAAAATAAAAGTAATTTTTAATGAAAGAAGCATATATAATAGATGGTATAAGAACACCTATTGGAAGATTTAAAGGAACCCTATCATCGATTCGAACAGACGATTTGGGAGCAATGGTAATTAAAGAACTAGTAAAGAGGAACCCAAGCATTCCTAAAGATGCTTATGAAGATGTTATCTTAGGATGTGCGAATCAGGCCGGGGAAGATAACCGAAACGTAGCAAGGATGTGTCTACTTTTAGCCGGACTGCCCTATACAGTTCCGGGTGAAACGGTAAACCGTTTATGTAGTAGCGGCCTTTCGGCCATTATCCATGCCAATCGTGCCATAAAAGCTGGTGATGGAGACTTATTTATTGCAGGTGGTGTAGAACATATGACCAGAGGACCATACGCAGTTTCTAAACCATCTACCGCTTACGGAACGGATTCAAAAATGTACGACACTAGTTTTGGATGGAGGTTTATCAATCCAAAAATGGAAGAGATGTATGGTACGGATGGAATGGGATTCACTGCCGAAAATCTAGTGGATAAATACAATATTTCACGAGAAGATCAGGATGCTTTTGCAGCGTGGAGTCAGCAGAAAGCTGCCGATGCACAGAAAAGCGGACGTTTGGCAAAAGAAATCATGCCTGTAGAAATTCCAAGAAGAAGACAGGAACCGTTAATCTTTAAAGACGATGAGTTTATTAGACCAGGAAGTACTAAAGAAATCCTTGCAAAGTTACGCCCTGCGTTTAGAAAAGAGAATGGAACCGTTACTGCTGGAAACTCGTCTGGTTTAAATGACGGAGCAGCAGCAACCATTATTGCATCAGATAAAGCAGTAAAAAAGTACGGTTTAACCCCAATGGCACGTATTGTAAGTTCTGCTGTAGTAGGTGTAGAGCCAAGAATCATGGGAATTGGCCCAGTAGAAGCTTCAAATAAGGCTTTGGAAAAGGCTGGGTTAACCATGGACGATATGGATATCATTGAGCTGAATGAAGCTTTCGCAGCACAAACTTTAGCTTGTACCCGTGCTTGGGGATTAAAAGATGATGACCCACGACTAAACCCAAATGGTGGTGCTATTGCTATTGGCCATCCACTTGGTGTTACAGGAGCAAGAGTTTGCTATTCCGCAGCTTTAGAACTACAACTAACTGGCAAAAAATATGCATTGGTAACCATGTGTATTGGTGTTGGTCAAGGGTATGCTGCGGTAATTGAGAATGTTTAATTATAAAATGACAGTAATATAAATTAAAAAATGCCTTTAGGTGATTACACCTAAAGGCATTTTTTAATTTTAGTTTTGACTTAGGCGTTTAACCACTAAGATTTTTTATTAGGCAGGGTTTGGTATTTATCATCCTTGTCATTAGATTTTCAAAGATTCCATCTTTCATAAAACTTCTATTAAATCTGTAGCAATATTCGTCAAGATAATCCTGTAAATCCCATACATGATGGTGCATTCCTCTTAACCAACTTTTTAAATTCATAATGACTCGGTGCATTTCGGGAAAATTCCTTCCTTTTTTACCAGAAGGTATGCGAACAAGATTTTTAAAATCTTGTTCTAATGGGGAATATCCCGTCCATAGGTCGGTTGTTATCTTTGCCGAAGGACTTATGTGGGATTTCATGAAACTGCCAAGAGATGCCGAACTAGCATCAGGAATTACTTTGGCATATAATCTGCTGACACCTTTTTTCTTTTTTTCAATACCAACTACTACTAGCTTTTTGGAATTATTCTTTCTGCCGCGTACACCTTCTTCTTGTCCTCCGAAAACGGTTTCATCCACTTCAGCCACCCCAAGTATAGGATGATCCCCTGAGCTTTTCATAGCTTTCATAACTTTACGTTTGAAGGCCCAGCAAGTCTTTTGCCTTAATGAAAGCTTACGGCTTAGTTCTGTTGATGTAATTCCTTTTTTGTTAGTACTAACAAAAAAGACAATGTAAAAAGCTTTCAAAAGATCAAACTTGACTTTATGAAAAAGTGTGTTTGCTGTCGGTGATTCCGTATAGTTGCAACTAGTACATTGACGAGAATAGGGTGAGGCTCCATCGCAATAATTTTTGTGGCCACATTTTATACATTGATAACCTTCTTTCCATTTCAATTCTGCAAGGTAAGATAGACAACTTTCCACGTCAGGAAATTTTTCTTGAAATTCAAAAAGAGAGAGGCTTTTATATCTTTGCTCCATAATTGTAAGTATTAGACCCT
>DATGSX010000065.1:0-16040 GCA_035302145.1 Flavobacteriaceae bacterium
ACGCTATTTCTTAGTCTCTTCTTTTTAGCTTATGGTTTAATGTTTTATAAGGATATAGATATTTCTAACATGGCTAACTCCTCCTCAACCCTCTTATTTTCCTTATTTGTAACCGGTGGGTTTATCTTTACTTTCGGACAATATGTTCCAAGTTGGGATAGTGCTTATTATCCATTGTTTATGACTCAAAATGTGAAATATAAGGCCTACCTAGAATCGAAATGGAGAATACTAGTTATAGGTGGCCTATGCACTAGTGTTCTAAGCTTATTCTATTTATTAATGAGTACGCAGCTTCTATACCCTATACTCGCAGCTATAGCATACAATTTAGGCGTAAATACTCAGCTAGCTTTACTAACCGGTGCATATATTCGAACCCCTATTGATTTATCTCAAAACAAAAATATTTTTGGTGATAAAAAGGCATTTAATATTCAGACTATGTTAATCAGCCTACCTATGTTTCTATTGCCGATTTTAATATTCTTAATCACTTCTACCATCAGCTCAACAAAGCATGGATTTATAGCGGTAGGAATAACTGGAATTATCGGTTTTGCGTTGAAAAACATGTTTTTTGATAGGATAACGAAACTATATAAGAAACATAAATACGTAACCCTCCAATCTTATAAAAAGACTAAATAATTTTTAAGTTTCAAGATGATACAGATACAAGATCTTTCTAAACAATATCAAAACAACAATGTCCTTCACATTGAGGAATTGCATATTCCAAAAGGAGAATGCTTTGGATTAGTAGGCAATAATGGAGCTGGGAAAACCACTCTATTCAGCCTTCTTTTAGACTTAATAGAACCCACTACCGGACAGGCACATATTGCCGATATTCATGTGGCTAGTTCCGAAGATTGGAAAGCTTTTACAAGCTCCTTCTTAGACGATAGCTTCTTGATAAGCTACTTAACTCCAGAAGAGTACTTTTACTTTATCGGATCGCTTAGAAATTGGGATAAGGAACAGGTAGACGAATTTTTACTTCAATTTACCGACCTGTTTAATGGTGAGGTAGTAGGCAGAAACCGTTACATTAGAGACTTATCTAAAGGGAATGCCAAGAAAGTTGGCATAGTCGGCGCATTAATCGGTAATCCAGAGCTAATCATTCTAGACGAGCCATTTGCAAACCTTGACCCAAGCACGCAAATTCGATTAAAACAATTTTTGAAAAACTACATACAAACCAAACAGACTACCCTATTGATTTCTAGTCACGATTTACAGCACACGGTAGATGTTTGTGATCGTATTGTTTTATTGGACAAAGGGATGGTTATAAAAGACACCCCTACTACAGAAACCACACTACAAGAACTTGAGATGTTTTTTGCAGGATGATAGATTGGCTTTAAGCATGTGCTAAAGAAGCAGATAGAATAGAGAAACTCGAGTGTTGAAATTATTTTCAACACTCGAGTTTGTATTATATAGTACTACTACAACGGCATTATAGCTCTCGGGAAATATCTTTATCTCCTCTTCCCGATAAATTTACAATAGCTAATTTTCCTGTATTCTTCAGTTTCTTAATAGCCAAAGCCACCGCATGACTAGACTCTATGGCAGGAATAATCCCTTCTAATTTAGCCAGCATTTTATAGGCTTCCTGCGCCTCTTCATTAGAAATTGGTTCATAATGCGCACGCTTGGTATCTTTTAGATGGGCGTGTTGTGGACTAATCCCTGGATAGTCTAAACCAGCAGCGATAGATTCAGAAGCAATTGGGGAGTCCTGCTCATCTACTAAACAGTACGAGTAGGTTCCTTGAAAAACAACAGGCTTCCCGTACGTAAGCGTTGCTGCCGTATGATGCAGCTTATTCTCTCCACCACCCTCAGCTCCAAACAAGGCCACTTCTGTTTCAGGTAAAAAAGCACTAAACGCTCCAATAGCGTTAGACCCTCCTCCTAAACAAGCAAAAACCGCATCTGGAAGTCTGTTTTCTGCCTGTAGAATTTGTTGGTAAGCTTCGTTTCCAATAACGCTCTGAAAATAGCCTACCATTTTAGGATAAGGATGTGGGCCTACGTGAGATCCTAGCAAGTAAAAAGTGGAAGGATTTTCTACATAATAATTTAACGCAGCATCTACCGCATCTTTTAACGTAGCATTCCCTTCCTTTGTAATTACCACTTCCGCACCTAGCATTTCCATCCGCTTCACATTAAGTTGCTGTCGTCTAGCATCCACCTCTCCCATAAATACTTTACATGGAATTTCTAAGAGTGCTGCTGCAGTGGCAGTAGCTACTCCATGTTGTCCAGCTCCCGTTTCGGCAATAATTTCCTTTGCATCCATATGCTTAGCCAACAGTATTTGGCCAATTGCGTTATTTATCTTGTGCGACCCTGTGTGGTTTAAGTCTTCTCGTTTCAAATAAATCGTTGCTCCAACCGCTTTACTTAGGTTCTCCGCTTTAAATAAAGGTGAGGGTCTTCCTACATAAGTGGTTAAGTAATGGATGAAAGACTTTTGAAAGCTTGCCTTCTGTGTTTCGGAATCAAAAAACGAAGCGAGTTTCTCTAACTGCTCTTTTAACACTTCGGGTACATAGGCACCACCATAGCCTCCGTAGGTCCCAGAAGTATTTAGCATGGCTTTTACAGGGTTAACTTGAATAGTATTTTGTGTATTGGTTATAGTGTTTGAAATATCGGTATTCATAATAAAATATTTTTCTTGAACGTTTAAAATAATAAATAGTTTGTGCGCTGATGCGCTGAGTTTGCTTGGTGAAAAATTTGTGTTTTTGGCAGTTGGCCCTGCCACGTCCATTTTATTCTGAATAAATACATAATTAGTTTTTTATAGTTGGAAATAAAAAAAGCCGTAAGGATTTGACTTACGGCTTTTTAAATTTATATGATAAATATAGGGTAGCTGCTCTAAATCCTTTGCATCGAGGTTTTAAAGTAAAGCCACCAAAATACTTTATGCTGCGACATCATGTACATATCGTTTTTCTAAAAGACGAAACTACTAAATAATATTTCAATTACAAATATTTTACCACCAATGTGAAAATAAATAAATGCCCTTTTTAAATAAATACCACTATTTATAAAAACATTCCAGTAGAGAAAGTAAGGAGATTTAGAAGAGTAAACTAGAAGAAAAATGAAGACAAAAAATGTAGGTATTCAACCCAAATTTTCGAGGACTTTAAGCGTTTAATTTCACCTCAATTAGCAATCCAAAACTTATAAAATCAGCATGAATTTAGTCTGAAAAATTAATTTATAGACACAACCAACCTAAATAAAAACAATGCAAATACACAACTCTCTTGCATACAGCAATTTACATGTAATAAATTAAAGCTATACTTTATATTAGTTACAATGAAATTTATCTAAATAAGGCCCTTATTACATTTTGTTATGAGACAAAAGTCATCGAATAAACGATTATTATAATCGCCTGATAACCAGCGCATAATGCATAAAAAACTAATCTATAGATTTAACATTTATCTTCTATTGTAAGATACGGTAAGTGATTGAATTTTACGGTGAAAATCATCTTTAAAACAGCAAGTAATCGGGTCGTTATTTTGCTTTATTTTGAACTAAGAAAACCTTCTTAACACCTACCTTATTTCTCATAATTTCTTCTCGATTTTAGGCTTTTAAAAATCGGACACCTGATCCAATACCGCGAACTCCACCTCTAGTGTTTTAGGATTTACTTGGTAAGTAAAAATACTTCTACCCATAATATGCCCATCTTCATAACTTGCTATTATCCATTTTGTACCAAGTACTTCTATGTCGGTAAAAAACATCGTCCCCCCTAACACTCCATCTATTGGAATCACCGAAGGATTATTTCGTAAAGCATCGATTAAATATTTTTTAGGTTCTTCTATTCCTATGTCTTTAAACGACCTTGATTCCATGTCGCCAAACCAACTAAGTTGGTTAGCCAAATGGTATTCTTCTAGCAATACCTGTAAAGAATCTTTTTGTGTCTCTAGTTTTATCAATTTAGACTTTAAAGCGGCGGCTTCAGAAGAAGACATTTCTGAAATGGATTCGTTAGTCGATTTATTACATGCAAATAACAGAAGTAAGAAGCCTAATGCGAAGGAAATCCTCATAATTTCTATTTGTTTTAATTTATTAGTCTCAAGGTACAAAACATAGGTTTGTAAACGAAGTAACTTAGCTTTTATAAACCTCCTTGTCCATGAGGTGAGCTTATTTGTAATGTTACATGAATGAGGATGATTTCAATCAGACTGAATATGTAATGTTAGAAGTACCAAACAAAAAAGTGAGCACACTTTAGCTGTGCGCTCACTTTAAATGACTGTAAAGGTGCTTAAATGGCCTATAAAGAATAAAAAGTTAGTTCTAGATACTTAAGTTGTGCATATTAGACAGGCTAGTGATAAGCTTCAAAGCTCACTACTTCACCTATAAAGTAGTTGACTTTTTTATATAATAAAACCGGTAAGTCCCTCTATGTTACTTTGTTTCGTAATATAATAGGTTATCGATAAAATGGAAAAAACCATGGTTATGGTAAAAATTTCCTTTCACCAGTTTCGCTTCCTTTCCGTATGCGTCACGCACATAAACCTCTTGGTTTTTAAGTAAAAACTCTAGCTGATTATTCCCAAGGGTACGCACAAATATCGAATTTCCTTCTCGGTTTTCTATATTCCTTTTAATAGCATGTTCATCTATTCTTCCTGGTACAATATACTCTTTCCACATGGCTATTAATTCTGACTTTGGCGTATTTTCTAAGAACGCTTTCCGTTCTCTTCGCTTCATCTTTTCCAATGCACTATCCAATGGTATGAATATGGTAAGGTTTTCTTCAGCAACACTTAGCTCTTCTAAGTTTCCTTTCTCAAATACCGTTAATATTTGCTCGATTTCCTTCACTTCCTTAATATTCCCCATCAAACTCTTATCAGAACTAAAGTGTGTGCCTCGCCACTCTTGCTGTACCGCTTTGTCATTATTTGCATTCTGCGCATAGGTAGAAAGTGAAAATACGCTTATAAAAATCAGGATGTATTTATATTTTATCATTGTGTCATGTTTTAAACTTACAATAGTACAAACAAAACTTGAAGATTTATAATTTTTGTCTGCATCTTGCTATTTTTAAGGGTACTTATTTACTCTTGGATAGGTATATGGCACTACTTCTGGTCTAGTAGAATTAAAGTCATCTAGATTAAAATCGTGATTGCGCAGACTATTGAAATGAAGAATATGACTGCCTTCACTTGGAACATGTGGGTAATAAGACATAGATAACTGGAACCTCTCAATTACAAAGTAGTCATTAGTAATTAGCACACCAAGTCCCAGCCTTGAATATAATGTACTATTAAAAATAGACTTTCCTTTTTTACCTACTACTCCTAAAGTAGCATTTATAAATGGATTAAACCGAAACCCTAGCAAAGCCCCGGGAGCGTAGCTTTGGGTTTGTAAAGTTAACACTGCTCTTTTATTACCATAGACCGATTCATTAAATCCTTTTATTCCGTCTTCTCCTAGCAGCCCTATATTATCTACCACAATTGGATCTCTGTTTATTCCATACTTTAAACTCTGGGTTGCAAACTGTCGAAACCTCCAACTTCCTACATCAATAATAGGTGTGAAATAGGTAAAATCGACATTTAAGGCAGCTTGATTTAATCTTCCCTTATCATAATAGGATCCAACTTGAACATCACCGCCAAAATACCCGATACGATGGTAATTACCGAAACTATATCGCAAGCCTAAATACATTTGGTAGCGGTTTCGTTTTCTACGAATTCCAGTAGTTATGGAGTATAGCTTTCCAATAGGTATATCCTCCACTTCATTATATCTAAATACATATCGGTCTTGCACATAGGAGTTAGATGACAATGCCACCTTAAACAAAAGATGCCGTTCGTTTGAGTAATACCCAATGCTATCGAATTCCTGAGTAGGAGTCTCAGAATAATTCTTTGAATCATAAGCCATTGAACTAATCAATCTATAGTTTGCAAATTCGCTTTTTGGATTGTCTACAACAGGAACGGAATACGCTCCCCAATACCTTTGCTGAAAGTACTTAACGGGTTGTATTTCATATTCTTGCTGCACATTTGGCAAGGAATCTCTAAAATATACCTCAGCCATTTCCACACCACCTGCCCATGTAGCTAAATTGGAATAAAACGGCCTATCGAATGCTATTCTCTTATAATGATTGGCTTGAAAATCCTTTGAATACCGGATGGTACTTCTAATATACGTATTATAGATATTTGGAATGGTATACCTTCCGCTATATCTAGTTCTACTTTCATCGGTACGATGACTCACTTTATTTACGAAAGAATGACCAAGACCTAAGAAGTTTTGCTCACGGAAATCTCCTTTATAACTATTGGCGGATACGCTGGGAATAAGAACCGTAGACCAAGCATCTAAAACACGAATTTTCACGTCTACAGAATCCAATCCTACTTCGTGTGCTTCTATATGAACACGTCTAATAAAATTTTGATTACGCAACAATCTAGCGGATTCTAAAACTTTGGTAGAGTCTAATCGCTTATTTTTTCGGAACAGCAAGTAATTGCGAATCGCCAAACGACTAGATTTAATGTGCGCAGCATTACTAGCTCGTTTTATCCACTTATCTGGTTTTTGGTCAGGATTAGTTAAGGAATATCCAAAGGGGTCTAAAGTAACTATATCTATCTTGCGTATTACTTTCCCCTCAGCATGTTCAAAGGTAGGTCGAGTTTTATTTCTAGAAACACCCTTTTTGTTTGGGTCATTTATCAATAGTCGACTTAGGAGTTTACTCAATTTTCCGCTTTTCGACTTCTCTTTTATCTCTTCGATTTGCACTTTCGTTTTTTTATCTGTGGAATCTTTTTTACGCTCATAATCCTGTGCAAATAGCACACATGGCATGAAGTAAAAACCAACAATTAAAAAAAGAAAGTATAATCTCATTTACGGTGCAAAGGATTAAATCGATATGGATTTTCCATCTAAATATACAAACAACAATGTAATGAAAATACGAAGTCCTTAAAACAAGTACAACAAATACATTAAATTAATATTTTCTTTTCCGATGAAACACTAAACTATCGGCTTAAAATTTTCCTAGTATTATAGATAAACCTACTGCATATTTTGTAAATTGTATAAACGAGCAGTTACTTGAGTAAAACTAAAGTAGTAAATTGGAATTGTCGGCTTGTATAATGTGAACAAGTTACTCTTTTAATTTAGTCTGAACGTTTTTAGATTTAAAATCAACGCAGACCACCAACATGAGAATTTATTAATAACCACTTAACAGCATTGCTATGAAAGATACATCTAAACAAAGTGTGCTTATTTTTACAGGCTCTAGCATGATAGCAAGAGGTTTAAGCATTCGGCTTAATGAAATCGGGATAACCCCTATCGAAAAAGATGACATGACAAGCGCGCTTCGCAGTGGGTTTGCTGTAGGTGTTCTAAATCAAGTTCGCCTTTTTATAAGACAAGACGAACTTGAAATAGCTAGAAAAGTAATAGAAGATTACTTTGAAGAGATTGGCGAAGAGGAGTAACCCATCTATTTAACCTCATACATCTTCTCTCGTAATTCTTTTATTTTAGGATCTTCCATGTACTCTTCGAAGGTCATATACCTATCGATGGCACCGTTTGGAGTTAACTCAATTACACGATTACCTACAGTTCTTGCAAACTCATGGTCGTGCGTGGTAAGCAATACCGTCCCTTTAAACTTTATAAGTGCATTGTTAAAAGCAGTAATAGATTCTAGGTCTAAGTGGTTGGTTGGCTCGTCTAGCATCAGCACGTTTGCGCGTAATAACATCATTCGGCTTAACATACAACGAACTTTTTCTCCTCCAGAAAGCACATCACAAGTTTTTAGTGCTTCTTCCCCGCTAAACAGCATTTTACCTAAGAAACCGCGAACATACACCTCTTCACGCTCTTCCTGTGTTTGTGCATATTGTCTTAACCAATCTACCAAAGAAAGTTTTTTCTCAAAATACGCTTGGTTATCCAATGGTAAATAGCTTTGGCTGGTGGTAATTCCCCACTCAAATGTCCCTTCGTCTGCTTCCACCTCATTATTTAGAATTTGATAGAATTGTGTAGCAGCACGGGAATCGCTAGAGAATATAATTACTTTATCGCCTTTAGCTAGGTTTATAGAAACATCTTTAAACAGCACCTCATCCTCTATAGATGCGGCAAGATTATTTACATTCAATATCTGATCTCCCGCCTCTCTTTCCTGCTCAAAAATAATGGCAGGATAACGACGGCTAGATGGTCTAATGTCTTCTATATTTAACTTCTCGATCATTTTTCTACGAGAAGTTGCTTGTCTAGATCTAGCAACGTTAGCACTAAATCTAGCAACGAACTCTTCTAACTCCTTCTTTTTCTCCTCTGCCTTTCTGTTTTGCTGCGCACGTTGTCTAGCTGCTAGCTGACTGCTTTCGTACCAGAAAGTATAGTTTCCTGAGTAATGATTTATCTTACCAAAGTCTATATCCGAAATATGGGTACACACCGAGTCTAAGAAGTGACGGTCGTGCGAAACCACAATCACACAGTTATCGTAGTTAGCTAAGAAGTTTTCCAACCAGGTTATTGTTTCGTAATCCAGGTCGTTTGTAGGCTCGTCCATAATCAGTACGTCTGGATTTCCAAAAAGCGCTTGTGCTAAAAGCACTCGTACTTTTAACGTACCGTCTAGATCTCCCATTAAACTATAATGGTAGTCTGGATCTATACCTAAGTTAGATAGTAAGGTTGCAGCATCCGATTCCGCATTCCAACCGTTAAGTTCTTCGAAACGCACTTGCAACTCCCCTATTCTCTCTGCATTCTCGTCGGTATAATCAGCATACAGCGCATCGATTTCCGATTTTATTTTATGTAGTTCCTTGTTACCTCTTAAAACGGTTTCCAAGGCGGTGTATTCATCATAAGCGTTGTGGTTCTGTTCTAAAACCGACATGCGTTTTCCTGGTTCTAAATGAACACTACCTGAGGTAGGTTCCATTTGTCCAGAAAGAATTTTTAAAAACGTAGATTTACCTGCACCATTGGCGCCGATAACTCCATAGCAGTTCCCATTGATAAACTGCGTGGTAACGTCGTCGAATAAAACGCGCTTACCAAATTGAACCGATAAATTGGATACTGATAACATATACTTTCCTCTAATTTTGTGCGAATTTAGTTATTTTGACCGTAGCAATAAAATGAATAGTATAACTAAACGCTATTTAACCAATAATTAACAGCACAATTGCTACACATCTGTATGTTTGTTATTGTAAATTTGCCACTGAAAATTAAACTATGTTAAGACTGTCCCCCTTTATAGCACTCTTATTCATTTTATTTATTGCTGCATGCCAACCAAATCCCACAAATGATAGTACTTGGCTTGTAGGAAAAATAGATAACCCGACACAAGAGTACGTAATTATTAAACATAATCGCAATCAACTCGATACGGTAAAAATTGACGACACCAATTTTTTCCGATATAAGTTCAAGAAACCGGTAACAGAAGGGATGTATAGCTTTGAGCATGGAGAATCCTACCCATTTTATATAGCCCAAGGCGATAGCTTACTGCTTCTTGCTAATACATTGGACTTTGAGACATCTTTATACTTCACTAACGACCATGCCGCAGAAAACAACCTGCTTTTAAAGCTTAATCATCGTTTAAGAAACGACGGTTTTTTTTGGTCTGAGTTACACGAATATTCTCCGGAAGAATTTACAGAGGAATTAGCAAAACGTGAAAAAGAGAACAGAAAGTTATTAAGTGATTTTAAACTCAACAACCCAAATGTAACAAGTCGTTTTCTTAGAATTGCTGAGGGGGTAATAGAACAAGATATTTTTCTTAATAAGGAGCGCTATCTTCAAGTCAATCAATCGGATGAGTTTAATGCTAAAGATATTCCAGAGGACTTTTACCGTCATAGAGAAAAAATAAGTTTTCAAAAGGACACTATGGAAGTCTATTATCCTTATTACAGATTACTACACACTTATATAGACAATAAAGTATTGGAGTCTTTTAACCGAAAAAGTTTCTTCAACAGAAGCGATTTTGAACTTAATAAGCATAAGTTAAATCTAATAGATTCGCTTGTAGACAATCAGGATATCAAGAACTGCCTTCTATACACTAGTACGCGAAGCTTTTTGTTATACTCTAAGAATAAATCAGAAGAGGATGAGTTTCTTAGCCTTCATAACGAATTGAGTTCTTGCCCATTAAGCAAGAATACTTTAACCGATTTACGCGCATTTACCGCGCAAATTAAGCCAGGAAATAAAGCGCCAAATATTCCACTACTTACTTACTACAATACCGAAGTAAACTTATTGGATATTATAAACCAACCCACCGTATTATTTTTTTGGTCGAAAAAAGATATCCAGCATCAGAAAGTTATTCATACGCGAACAAAGGAGTTACATGCGAAGTATCCAGAATATAGTTTTATAGGTATCAACACCGATGGACATTTTAAAAGGTGGCGTTCCGAAATTGAAAGTATAGGATATGACAAGGATAATGAATACCAGCTATTTGATCCAAAAACAGCTAAAAAACAATTAGTTATCACTTCTCATAATAAAGTACTTATTCTAGATAGCAATGGCGTTATTAGGAATGGACACATAAACATTTATCATAGGTCTATAGAAAATGAACTATTGCAATATTTAAATTAACTATAGAACCATTTCTTGAAAATTTTAATCGAAATAACTCTATAATATAACAAACGCTCTTGCTAAATTTTAGCAAGAGCGTTTATTGTTTAGTATATAGCTACGTTTGC
This sequence comes from Flavobacteriaceae bacterium, assembly GCA_035302145.1. Lineage (GTDB taxonomy): Bacteria > Bacteroidota > Bacteroidia > Flavobacteriales > Flavobacteriaceae > JAJYTI01. The sequence goes on from DATGSX010000065.1 coordinate 10,899, forward strand.
TTACAAGAGGCTATAAAATTATTTATTAGTTTTTTTATGGTCTGCCAAGAATTTCTCTAAGCCTATATCTGTTAATGGGTGATTAAACAAGCCATCGATAGACGATAATGGTCCTGTCATAACATCGGCACCTATTTTTGCACAATCTATAATGTGCATGGTATGACGTACAGATGCAGCTAGTATTTCGGTTTCGAAACCATAGTTATCAAAAATATGTCGGATTTCTGCAATTAGATTCAGTCCGTCGGTGGAGATATCGTCTAATCTACCAATAAAAGGTGACACATACGTAGCCCCTGCTTTTGCAGCAAGAAGTGCTTGTCCTGCTGAGAAAATCAAGGTGCAATTGGTTCGAATACCCTTATCCGAAAAATATTTAATCGCTTTTATACCTTCACGAATCATAGGAACTTTTACTACAATTTGCTCATGTAATTCTGCTAACTGCTCTCCTTCACGGATGATTCCTTCGTAGTCGGTAGCGATAACTTCTGCAGAAACGTCGCCTTCGACAATTTCGCAGATGTCTACATAATGTTTTAAAATATTGTCGGTTCCTGTAATGCCTTCTTTAGCCATTAAGGATGGATTGGTGGTAACTCCGTCAAGAATACCTAAGTCTTGCGCTTCTCTAATTTGATCTAAATTAGCTGTATCGATAAAGAATTTCATAGAATTTTGTTTTTAACCTAAGTTAAAAGTTACAGCTGCAAAAATACAGAAGTTACAAGTTAAAAACAGCCTTTGCATTCAATTTCTTTTATCTACCAAGAAACATAACGGCTCTTATAGCTTATAGTGTCTGCTTAGCATTTTTTCGTACACCGTGTCGGGTAGAATTCGCTTAAGAACAGTAGATAGTTTTTGTAAAGGGCTTCCTACTTTATAATGTACCTTAAGTTTTCTTTTTTGTAGAATTTTATACACTGATGTGGCCATTAGTTTTGGATCGCTGCCATCATCCACGTGTTCATTCATCATCTTTAAGCTATCGGAATATATTTCTTTATACGGTGAGTCATCTCGTACTGGAGCATGGTATCTTCCTGCAGCAATATTGGTAGCAAAATCGCCTGGCGCAATGCTACACATTTCTATTCCAAAAGTTTGGAGTTCTAGTCTATAGGTCTCGGTTGCTATTCCCAAAGCTCCTTTCGAGGCCGAATAAATCCCTCTATAAGGCAGCCCCATATAGCCAGCTATAGAGGTGATATTTAGAATTCGACCCTTTTTCTGCTTCCGCATAATAGGTAAAACCGCATTGATAACCTGTAGTGGTCCATAGAAATTAACTTGCATGGCACGATGTGTTTCCTCTATAGGAATTTCTTCCATAGGACCAGAGATTCCTATTCCAGCGTTGTTTATTAGCACGTCTATCCTTCCTTCCTTATCTAGCAACTCGGTTACTGCATTGGTAATACTAGCAGTATTTAGTACATCCATATCTATTAATGGAAACATGGAGTTAGGATAGTTAACACTATTCCTACTGGTACCATATACTTTATACCCTTTTTCATGTAGTAACTCTCCGATAGCCTTACCTATTCCTGAGGATCCTCCGGTGATAAAAACGACTTGTGGCATGATAGAACTAAATCATTTAAGAAGATAAAATACGCTTTAAAACTTTGCGTTAGATTGCTTTATTTTCACAAATAAGCATAAAAAAAAGTGGCAAGGACCCCACATCACACCGCTACGACCGTCTACCCTTGCTGCGTTCCCACCCTGGGGGATTCAACGGGAGCTGGTTGTGTGGGACTTGCCACGGGTGCAAATATATAAAAGTTTTACCAATAACAAAATATATCCTATTCTATTTTAATTTATTACCTTGCACCTTATCAAAACAAAATATCTATGAGGATACTTAGAATACTAGCTATCAGTGCGATAATGCTAAACTTAACTAGCTGCGATAAAAAAGAAGAAAGCGCTAATTTATTATTTGGTTTAAAGGTTAGTCAAGAAACCAGTAAATTACATGCTGGTACTCCACTTTCTGTGGAGATAGAAAACAAAAAAGGGCGAGCCATAGACTCTGTGGTCTATCATGGATTCAATAAATCATTCTCAACCACGCAAGCAAATGGCACACATGAAATTCCTACCAAAAACGAAAAACTAGGACAACATGTACTACGTGCAGATATTTATAGTGGAGGTAAAAGTTATACCATTCAAAACTCTATCGTTCTACTTGCTGATGCAGCACCTAAAATCTACACTTATGAGATTCTAGAAGAATATCCTCACGATATTAAAGGCTACACGCAAGGACTGGAGTTCCATGAAGGGGATATCCTATATGAAAGCACAGGCCAATATGGACAATCTAGTTTACGAAAAGTAGATTTAACTTCAGGTGAGATATTAAAGCAAGTAGATTTAGAAAACCAGTACTTTGGCGAAGGACTTACCATTTTCAATAATAAAATATACCAATTAACTTGGCGGGAGAATGTAGGGTTTGTTTACGATCTAGAAACTATGGATAAAATCGATACGTTCTATTTTCAAAATAGTAAAGAAGGTTGGGGAATTTGCAACGATGGCGAGTATCTTTATAAAAGCGATGGAACGGATAGAATTTGGCGATTGGACCCAAATACATTGGAAGAGCTTGATTATATACAAGTATATACCAACACTGGTCGCGTAAGAGAAATCAACGAATTAGAGTGGATAGAAGGTAGAGTTTTCTCTAATGTATACACTAGAAATGCCATTAGCATTATAAATCCTAACACAGGAAAACTTGAAGGGGTTATTGACTTAAGCCCTCTTATAAAAGAAGTGAAAAACCATAGAGATTTAGATGTACTCAATGGAATTGCCTATCGTGGTGAAAAAGATATTATTTATGTTACAGGAAAAAACTGGAATAAACTATTCAAGATAAAAATAACAGAAAATTAAACCCAGCCTTATGTTGCGTTCCAAAAATAGACTCTACAAGTATCTCCCCGTTGGACTTACTATAATAGTACTTACCCTACTCAGCTCTTGTCGCACCGATTTCGAGACGGAAATAAGTAGCGGCAATCTAGAGTTCTCAAAAGATACGGTATATCTTGATACTGTCTTTACCAACATCGGTTCGAGTACATACAATCTTAAGGTGTACAACCGAAGCAAAAAAGACATCCACATCCCTTCCATCCGATTAGGAAAAGGAGAGCTTTCTAACTATCGTTTGAATGTAGATGGTATTCCTGGAAAAGACTTTACCGATGTAACGCTATTGGCAAATGACAGCTTGTTTGTTTTTATAGAAACCACTTTAGATATAGAAGAGCTTTCCCAAGAGGACTCCTACTTGTATACCGATCAAATTATATTTGATGGAAGTAGCCAGCAGCAAGAAGTAGAACTGGTTACTTTAGTGAAAGATGCAATTTTCCTGTATCCAGAACGCTTTCCTGACGGCACCACCGAAAGCTTGCATCTAGGCGTAGACGAAGATGGGGATCCAGTAGAAATAGAAGGATTTTTCCTAAAAAATGAACACCTGCACCTTACATCACAGCTTCCTTATGTGTTTTATGGTTATGCTGCAGTACCACCTGGAAAAACTTTGGAAATCGATGCGGGTGCCAGATTACACTTTCATAGAAACAGTGGGATTATTGTAGCTAATCAAGCAAGCATACAAGCTAATGGACAAGCTAGTAGTGACCCTAGCATGATGGAGAATGAAATAATATTTCAAGGCGATAGATTGGAACCAAATTTTGCTGACATCCCAGGACAATGGGGTGCTATTTGGTTTACTAACGGTAGTACAAATAACGTATTAAAACACACCACGGTAAAAAATGCAACTGTTGGTTTGCTAATAGAAGGAAATGATGGTGGTGAAACTGTACGTTTAGAGAGCGTAAAGATATACAACCATAGTAATGTAGGTATTCTTGCCAGAACTGGCCATATATATGGCACCAACGTACTTGTTGCCAATAGCGGTCAATCTGCTTTTGCTGGTACTCTAGGCGGAAAATATGAATTTACCCATAGTACTTTTGCAAACTATTGGCGACGTGGACATCGCAATTTACCTGCGGTATTGCTTAGCAACCAGATGGCCATTAGCAATACGGAAGTACTTGTTGCTGATTTAGAGCAAGCTGATTTTAAAAACTGTATTATATATGGAAGCAATCAGCAAGAACTAGTTTTGGAAAACAATCCTGAAAGTGAATTTAATTTCACTATAGACCATAGTTTAATCCGTTTGGAAGACCCGTATAATCGATTGGTAGATATTCCAGAGTACGATTTTGAAAACACGGATTTATATAAGAACAGTATTATAAATAGCGATCCAAAATTCCATAACACAGACCTTCTAAATTTTCATATAGATATTTTAGATTCTGCTGCTAAAGGTATTGGGAATGCTGCTTATGTATCGGAAGCGCCTAAAGATTTAGATGGTGTTTCTAGACCCTCTCAAAACCCAGATGCAGGAGCTTACCAAGCTACAGAAGTGATAGAAGAAGATTAGTAACTTATCTTTAATATTTTAATTGGGCGAGACTCTCCTCCTAGTTTTAAGGTAGCGTCCTCGCCTTCTTTTTTTCCAATAATGGCTCGTGCTAAAGGGGAAGTAAATGCTATTTTCTTCTTTTTCACATCGGCTTCATCCACCCCTACTATCTGAAGGGTTTGTTTTGCTGCATTTCCAATTTTCAAACTTACTTTTGCCCCAAATCGAATATCGTCTCTAGATTGATCGTCTGCAGATACAACTTCTGCCGTCGCTATGCGTTCCCTTAAAAGGGACATACTATCATTTATAAAGTTAGCCTTTAGTCTTTTTTCACGCTCGTCTTTTTCCTCTTCTTGCATTAGCGATTGAAGCTTTTGCTCCCACTCTTCTAACTCCCTCTCCAACTCTTTTAAGCCATTCTCGGTAACATAATTGCTCACCCCTTCTGGTAAAGGGGCTCTAGGCGGAACAAACTTTGGCTCCTCATGTCTGTCTTCGTCTACAAATGCTCTGCTCATATTTTTTAATCAACTAACTTTCATTGAAATATACAAAAATTTACTTTAGTTGCTTAAACTAGCATTCTTAAGGTTAACCTATTGTTCAATTCGTGTTGAAAGCTATTTAATATACTAAAACAG
>DATGSX010000066.1:0-5576 GCA_035302145.1 Flavobacteriaceae bacterium
TGGACTGGAATTCCAGTGGCAAAAATGCTGCAAAGCGATAAAGAGAAGTTACTGAACTTAGAAGATGAGATACACAAACGTATTATTGGTCAAGAAGAAGCAGTAAACGTGGTGAGCGACGCCGTTCGTCGTAGTCGTTCCGGATTACAAGATCCGAACCGACCAATAGGTTCCTTCCTTTTCCTAGGTACAACAGGAGTTGGTAAAACGGAACTTGCGAAAGCCCTTGCAGAAAATCTCTTTGATGATGAACATGCCATGACGCGAATAGATATGAGTGAATACCAAGAGCGTCACAGCGTAAGTAGATTAATCGGTGCCCCTCCAGGATACGTTGGATACGACGAAGGTGGACAACTAACAGAAGCCGTGCGAAATAACGCGTACTCAGTAGTCTTATTGGATGAAATAGAAAAAGCCCATCCAGACACATTCAACATCCTACTTCAGGTGTTGGACGAAGGAAGGCTTACCGACAATAAAGGACGCGTAGCCGACTTTAGAAACACGATTATTATCATGACTAGTAATATAGGAAGTGATATAATACAAGAAAGGTTCGAAACAATACCAGACATAGATACCGCAGCTGCATCTGCAAAACAAGATGTGCTAAGTTTACTACGACAAACCGTACGACCAGAGTTCTTAAACCGAATCGATGACATAGTGGTGTTCTCACCATTATCCAAAGAAAACATTAAGGACATTGTAAAATTGCAGATTCAAAGTTTATCTAAAATGGTAGCCGAACAAGGTATTACTCTAGATGCTACGCCAGAGGCAATAGCCTTCTTGGCAGAAAAGGGATACGATCCGCAGTATGGAGCACGCCCTGTAAAACGTGTAATACAAAGGGAAGTATTAAACAACTTGTCTAAGGAACTTTTAGCAGGAAGGATAACTAACGACAGCATAGTCCTTATTGACTCCTTTAATGATGAGTTAGTCTTTAGAAATAAAGGATAAGAATCTAATTACAACCAATAAAAAACGCACTTGAAAACCAAGTGCGTTTTTTTATATCTCAACTTGTAATTACTACTTGTTCTTAATGTCCCCAAGGCCTTGGTGGCGTTGGAATTTCTTGCGTTAAGTCGAAAGCCACTCTAAAGTGGTTTGGCGTAGTTACTCTTCGTAAATTATACGTATACTCTTCTTCATCGATAGTTACCCACCATACATTTCCTGATGCATACGGAATAAGATCAGCTGTTTCTTGGTCGGCAGGGAAAAACTGTACATTTTCCATAGCGGTATTACTAGTAGTTCCACCATACATTGTTACCTCATCATCGCTTCCGTCTTCCAATCGGTGGTCGTGTTTCAATTCAATTCCAGCATCAGTCTTGGTAAAAACCCAAGTACGGGAAAGGTTGTCGCCAACGTGAAAAGGTATTTTAATTACATTCTCACTACACTCCATTACATACATCACTAAGTCTTGTCCTGCAAAATCTTCTGGAGCTTCACCCGAGCCATCATATACACCAGCATAGGCTTTTCCGCAATGCTCTTGTAAACGTTGCCAGAACTTTTCTTGTGGACTATTCGGATCTACTGAAGTTACAGTCTTACTCACTTCTGGAGCGCTTGCAACCTCAACCTCCGACTTATTTGCCTTGTTTTCTTGTGCACAAGAAAAAGACAAAACAAGCAATAACATACTAATAACTGAAAGTTTTCTCATAGATTTCTTAAATAAGGTTAAACCCAAACATAGTCTTTTATTTAGTATTTTTACAAATTCAACTAGCTCAAATGGTTTAATGCCTAAGTAAAAACACCATTTATATTTATAAAAAATACTTTCATGCTTAAAAAACGCTCCCTTGGTTTTTACCGATATTACCTCTTGTTTTTTATTTTTCTTAGTAGCAGTATCCTATCGGCACAAATTCCAGATTATTATAACTCTATAAATTTAGACGACCAAGGCGATTCGTTACGAGAACAATTACATGATTTAGTTAGTAGTACGCAACACACCATATTACCCTATACTTCTAGCCGAGAAGTAGACGTTTGGGATGCTTTACGAATGATGGACCAAGATTTAGAACAAGAAGATCCTTATTTACTACTGGTTTATGGCTACGACGATAATGATAACAACTCACGGACAGACAGGACGCGCTACCATATATTCTCCTGTCATAGAAGTCCCTGTCCAGAAGGTACATGGAATCGAGAGCATGTGTATCCTAGATCTTTAGGCACACCAAACCTTGGATTTGATAATGCGGGCAGCGATGTTCATGCGTTAAGAGCTATAGATACCGATATGAATTCCCTTAGAAGCAACCGACTTTTTGATGCAGGACAAGGAAATGCACAGCTCACCGCTAGAGGATTATTTTATCCAGGTGATGAATGGAAGGGCGATGTTGCAAGAATGATGATGTTCATGTATTTGCGTTATCCAACTCAATGCGTAGCCACAAATGTTGGTTATGGCGCTACTTCTTACGCACCGCTTAATGATATGCCCGACATATTTCTAGAATGGAATGCCGAGGATCCGGTTAGCGATTTTGAACGTGCTAGAAATGAAATTGCTTATGATTTACAAGGCAATAGAAATCCGTTTATCGACAATCCAGCATTGGCTATTAAGATATGGTCGGGACCACAAAGCGAAGATACTTGGGGCATTTTAGAAGTGCAAGACTACGAAGAGGAAAACTATGTCTTCTCCCCTACTATCACCGGAGACGAAACCTGTCTATCCTACACATTAAATACAACATTAGACTATGCGGTGTACGATATAACTGGAAAGCAATTAATGCAAAATAAATTAAAACGCTGCATCGATTTTTCAACTTATGAATCTGGAGTGTATTTTGTTATATTGCATAACAGAAATGTGCAGCAAACTATTAAAATTGTAGTGCCCTAAAAATTTCAAAGCAACCGATATTACATTTAATACTTATTCAAAAATTAATCTCTATGACCAGACTGTTTATCCTTGCTTTAAGCTTGGCTTTTTTATCTTGTAAAACAAACTCCACCCATCACAGCTCAGACTCTCCAAGTACTTATGGAGAACAGATTAGTGCTCAAAAATTAAAGGAACATCTATATATAATAGCAAGTGATAGTTTAGAGGGTAGAATGACAAGTTCTATTGGACATGAAAAAGCCTTAGAGTACATAGAAAATCATTACAAAGAAATCGAAGTGCCAGGTGGTATGCCAGACCAATCGTATTTACAAACGGTGCCAAGTAGTTTCTTTCAGCGTGGTGCAGATTTTGGCGACTCTTATAATTTATTGGCCTTTATAGAAGGAAGTGAGTACCCGAACGAAGTTATTGTTATTAGCGCACATAGCGACCACATTGGTGTGCGCAATGATGGCGAAATATACAATGGTGCCGATGACAATGGTAGTGGTACGGTTACCCTTATGGAATTAGCAAGAGTATTCAAAAAAGCAGCTGATGCTGGAGATAGACCAAAGCGTTCTATTTTATTTCTACATGTTACAGGCGAAGAAATCGGTCTTTATGGTTCTCGTTATTACGCCGATGAAAATCCGATTTATCCATTGGATAATACTATCTGCAACTTGAATATCGATATGATTGGGAGAATCGATCCGCAAAAAGAAAACAATCCGGACTATATCTACCTGATTGGAAGTGATAAAATAAGCACCGAACTACATGAGATTTCGGAAATGGCAAATGCACAATATACCAACCTAGAGCTGGATTACACGTATAATGACGACAACGATCCAAATCGATTTTACTACCGAAGCGATCATTATAATTTTGCTAAGAACGGTATTCCAGTAATATTTTATTTCAACGGTGTACATGAAGATTACCACGCTGTGGGCGATACGCCAGATAAAATTGACTACGACTTACTAGCCAAGCGCGCTAAGCTAATATTCTACACCGCATGGGAAGTAGCCAATAAAGAGGAGCGTTTGAGTATAGATTAATAGGCTAAATACTATTTAAACAAAATCCGCTGTTAGTAGCCAAATTAGGTACCACAGCGGATTTTTTATCTTCTCTTGTTTTCTCCCTCTCCTACTTAACTTCAGCTAAAGTCAATTCCAAACTTCGCTTTATCATATCGAGAGCACGATCAATAGTTGCCAATTTTGTTCTAAACGATAGGATGGCGATTCGAATAACAAATCGTTCGTCTAACAGAGTTGAACTCAAAAACACACTTCCATCTTCGTGAATATGTTGCATGAGTTTTTTATTGAATTCGTTTTGGTTCTTTTTAGCAGGATACCAAAAATAACTGACAGATAAATCAGGCTTAGGTCCAACTTTGAAACCCATTTCCACTAACTTCTTTCTGAAATACGTTGTCAATAATAATTTCTCTTCCAAAGCAGCAACAAAAGGTTTTATACCGTGTAGCTGCAATGGTAACCACATTCGCATCCCTCTAAAGTGTTTGGTTAATTCCGGAGAAACATTAGCCGGATCACGAGTAAGATCGGCTGTTAGTGCATCTTGCATGTAATTCCCGGTAGTTCGATTGGAATGCAAAACAGCTTCTGCATCTTTAATCAGTACCGCTCCTAGCCCATAAGGTAAAAACATTCCTTTATGCGGATCGACCACTAAAGAATCGGCTTTTTCAATGCCTTTGAATAAGTCTTTTTTAGAAGACAACATAAAGAAACCACCATAAGCTGCGTCAATGTGGTACCACAGGTTGTGGCGCTTGGCAATAACCGCTATTTCATTTAAAGGATCTATAGCTCCTACATCGGTTGTTCCTGCAGTAGCAATAATCAAAAAAGGTTGTAAGCCTAAGGAAATATCTACTTCAATTTGTTTATTGAGGTTGGTGGTATCAATTTTATACTCCTCGTCTAATTCCAACTGTCGGACAATCACATCCTCCAACCCGATAATCCGCAAGGCTTTTTTAAGGCAATGATGTGCTTGCTCGCTTAAATATAACACGGATTTGGTGATGTGTTCATTTTTCACCTTGTATTTATCACGTGCTGCAGTCAAAGCAATCAGATTGGCAATAGACCCTCCTGAAGTTAAATTCCCTACTGCAGTTTCAGGAAAAGAAAAGACTCCTTTCAACCAGTTTATCACTTCGTTTTCAATAGCCACTGCTCCAGGCGAAGCATAGGAAACACCAGCATATTCATTGGAAACCGCTGCAAGAAAATCGCCTAATGCCGAAGCGTAAATACCACCACCTGGAATATAACCTACGTGACCACCAGAAGCAGCACGTAAACCAGGTTCATTAACTTCTTCTTTAAAAACACCCAGAATATCATCCATGGATTTTCGCGTATCACCTTGAATCTTTAATTTTTTAAAATCTGGTGCTTTAGAATTGAACGACTCCGCTTCAGGAAGTTCTTCAATAAACGTATCGGTGAATTGTTTTACTTTCTCTAGTAATACTTCTCGGTCATCCATAGGAATCTCTAAGCTTTTCGATACTTCTTCGTACGCGTTTATTTTGTTGATTAAATCTTGCATGGTCATTGAGTTAATGCCTCACCATAATCGGTTGAGAGAAAACAAATTATCTTTAAATTTCGATTCTAATAAAATACAGAAT
>DATGSX010000067.1:0-4945 GCA_035302145.1 Flavobacteriaceae bacterium
GTTAACAAGGAGTGGCTTTTGGTAGATGCTGAGGGGGAAACTCTAGGTCGCTTATCGAGCAAAGTAGCAAGACTACTACGCGGAAAGCACAAGGTGAATTTTACACCTCACGTAGACTGCGGTGACAATGTGATTGTCATCAACGCCTCCAAAATCAACCTATCTGGAAACAAGTGGCAGGACAAAACTTATATCCGTCACACAGGTTTCCCAGGTGGACAGCGCAGTATTACTGCCGAACAAGAAGCAGCTAAGCACCCAGCTAGAATAATAGAAAGAGCTGTTAAAGGCATGCTTCCAAAGAATAAACTGGGCGCTGAGCTTTTCAGAAATTTAAAAGTGTATGCTGATGCTGAACACAATCAGGAAGCACAGAAACCAAAAACCATTAATATTAACGATATCAAGTAATGGAGACGATTCACAAAATAGGAAGACGTAAAACTGCTGTAGCACGTGCTTACCTTTCTTCAGGGGAAGGAAAGATTACGGTTAACAACAAAGATCTAAAGGACTACTTTACTATAGACACACTAAACTATAAAGTAAAGCAACCACTTGTTCTTACCAACAACGAAAACAACTTTGACATTAACGTTAGCGTTTATGGTGGTGGAATTACTGGACAAGCAGAGGCTATTCGCCTTGCACTTTCTCGTGCAATGTGTGCAGTAAACGAGGAAAACCGTGCAATTCTTAAGCCAGAAGGACTATTAACTAGAGACCCTAGAATGGTAGAGCGTAAGAAGTACGGACAAAAAGGAGCAAGAAGAAAGTTCCAGTTCTCGAAGCGTTAATATATTTCAATCTAGGATTATCCTAGAATTATTTAAAAACAACATTAAAATTAAAGCTGTTATTCCGAAGATTCGGAAGTTAGTTTAGCATCTAAACCAAGTTACATTTATAAGTAAGTAGGTTGCTATCTAGACAGAACGTAAACTATTACAAAAATGGCAGATAATAAAACAATCAAAGGCTTACTGGACGCAGGGGTACATTTTGGTCACCTTACCAGAAAGTGGGATCCGAACATGGCACCATATATTTATATGGAGCGTAATGGGATTCACATTATCAATCTTTACAAAACAGAAGCAAAACTTCAAGAAGCAGAAAATGCTCTAAGAAAAATTGCTGCTAGCGGAAGAAAAATACTTTTCGTAGCTACTAAGAAACAAGCAAAAGACATCGTTGCTAAAGGCGCAGAAGAGGCAAACATGCCTTATATTACTGAGCGTTGGCCAGGTGGAATGCTTACCAACTTCGTTACGATAAGAAAAGCGGTTAAGAAAATGGACTCTATCGACCGTATGAAGAAAGATGGTAGATTCGATACGCTTTCAAAAAAGGAGCAACTACAAGTAAACCGTGTACGTGCAAAACTAGAGAAGAACTTAGGTTCTATATCTGAAATGAACCGTTTACCTGCGGCACTTTTTGTGATAGATACCACACGCGAACATATTGCTGTTAGTGAGGCAAACAAATTAAACATTCCAATTTTCGCGATGGTAGATACCAATAGTGATCCAAGAAAGATCGACTTCCCTATTCCTTCGAACGACGACGCCTCAAAATCCATCAACGCTATTATCAATAGAGTTACTGGAGCAATCAAAGAAGGCTTAGGCGAAAGAAAAGCGAGTAGAGACGATGCAGCCAAAGCTAAGAAAGCTAAAGGCATGAAAAAAGCAGCCAACAAAAAAGCTGCTTCTGAAGAAGAGTAAATAAATTTTACTTTCCTACAGGACACATCCTGTAGGAAAGTTACAACACATTATAAACGACAATATTATGGTTAAAATAACTGCAGCAGACGTTAATAACTTAAGAAAGATTACTGGTGCTGGAATGATGGACTGTAAAAAAGCCCTAGAGGAAGCAAAAGGCGATACTCAAAAAGCAATCGAAGTACTTAGATTACAAGGGCAAAAAGTTGCTGCAAAAAGAGCAGATAGAGCATCGAGCGAAGGGGTAGCAATTGCAAAGGTAAATAGCGACAACACCAAAGGTGTTATTGTTACTTTAAATTGTGAGACCGACTTTGTTGCTATAAACGAAGACTTTATTAAGCTAGCAAACAGATTCGCTGACCTTGCTTTAGAGTTTGATAACAAGGAAGACTTCCTTGCTGCAAAATTTGATGATATCACTGTAGCCGACAAGCTTATGGAGCAAACTGGAGTTATCGGTGAAAAAATCGAAATTGGTGCTTTTGAAGTACTAGAGGCAGCATTTGTAGGAGAATACATACATGCTGGAAATAAAATTGCAAGCTTAACTGGACTATCTAAGAAAGTAGACGGTATAGAAGAAGTTGCAAAAGACGTTTCTATGCAGGTAGCAGCGATGAACCCTATCGCGCTAGACGAAACTCAAGTAGACCCAGCTGTTATAGAAAAAGAGAAGGAAATCGAAAGAGAAAACCTGATCAAAGAAGGAAAGCCGGAGCATTTGCTTGACAACATTCTTAAAGGAATGATGCAGCGTTTCTACCGTGATAACACGTTAGTACATCAGAACTTCATTAAAGACAATAAGCAAAGCGTAGCTAAATACGTACAGTCTTTAGATAAAGATTTAACTGTAACAGGTTTTAGAAGAGCTGCAATAGGCTAATCTATTTAAATCTGAAACAATATAAAACCGCAGCCTGAAGTTTAAAAACTCAGCTTGCGGTTTTTTTATTTATCCCCTTCCCTATTTACCTCATTTAATTCATCTTTTTTCGTATTTTTGTAGCTGTAAAACTATATGATGGAATACAAAAGAATACTCTTGAAACTATCTGGTGAAGCGTTAATGGGTGACCAACAATACGGTATCGATCCAAAACGCCTTCAAGATTACGCCAAAGAAATTAAAAAAGTAGCCCAAAGAGGCATTGAAATTGCAATTGTAATTGGTGGTGGAAATATTTTCCGTGGCCTTGCTGGTGCAAGTCAAGGAATGGATCGTGTACAAGGCGACCATATGGGCATGTTAGCAACCGTAATAAACGGTTTGGCGTTGCAAAATGCATTGGAAAATGAAGACATCCCTACTAGACTTCAAACCGCTATAAGCATCAATGAAGTTGCCGAACCTTTTATTAGAAGAAAAGCTATTAGGCATCTAGAAAAAGGTAGAGTAGTAATTTTTGGTGGAGGCACAGGAAATCCTTATTTTACTACAGACTCAGCAGCGGTTCTACGAGCTATAGAAATCAATGCCGATGTTATTTTAAAAGGAACTCGAGTAGATGGAATCTACAACAGTGATCCAGAAAAAAACAAAGACGCGATTAAATTTGACTCTATAAGCTTTGCCGACGTTTTAAATAAAGGTCTTAAAGTAATGGACACCACTGCATTTACACTGAGTCACGAAAACAAGTTGCCTATTATAGTTTTTGATATGAATACCCCAGGCAACCTTGAAAAAGTTGTGCTTGGAAAGAAAATAGGAACTATTGTAAATTTATAATCTAAACCAAAACGATACCAAAACAATCATGGAAGAAGAAGTGAAATTTGTATTAGACACTGCTAAAGAAGCGATGGAAAGTGCCTTAGAGCATTTAGAAAAACAACTTCGAAATATTCGTGCTGGTAAAGCTAGTCCACAAATGGTACAAGGCGTTATGGTAGAGTACTACGGAAGCCCTACACCATTAAGCCAAGTGGCAAACGTAAATACACCCGACGGAATGACCATTTCTATACAACCTTGGGAAAAAGGAATTATTCCTGATATAGAAAAAGCTATACTTAAAGCTAATTTAGGATTTAATCCTATGAATAACGGGGAAAGCGTAATTATAAACGTACCACCACTTACCCAAGAAAGACGTAAGGAACTAGTTCGACAAGTAAGAGCAGAAGGCGAAGAAAGTAAAATTGCCGTACGTAACGACAGAAGAAATGCAAACGACGAGCTAAAGAAAATGGATCTACCAGAAGATCATGAAAAGGAAATGTTAGACGAAGTGCAGAAGCTTACAGATAAGCATATCGCTATGATAGACGAAGCACTAAAAGTAAAAGAAGAAGATGTAATGACGGTATAAACTGCATTACTTAAGTTAAATAATCAAAGGGGTATTTCTTAGGAAATACCCCTTTGTTTATTCTAACATATTCCCTAACAAACTCTACAATATATTATTCTATCCCTAATGTATAATTAACCATCTAATGTACAGCCTAATAAGAAGCAAGAGTATTATAATTCCTCATCTGTAATACTAAAAACATTATGAATAAAGCGCTTACAAAGTGACGAGCAAACTTCTGTATTTGACTCTTAATTTCCTACCTTTGCACCTTCAATAAACATCTCGCATTTTGAGCAAGCTTTTCAGCACCGATTTTTGGACGAAAGTAGCACGTTTAATCTTACGAAATCGCCCTTTCTTACTTATATCTTTAGTTGTAGTTACTGGATTGTTAGCTACACAATGGAAGTATATAGAGTTCACTCATACGGAAGCTAATTTACTACCCGACGATCATGAGCATAATCTTGAATACAATAAGTTCCTAGATTTGTTTGGTGAAGAAGGGAATTTAATTGTCATAGGAGTTAGTGATTCCACTCTGTTTACACAAGAAAAACTAGTAGCTTGGGAAAATCTTGCAAAAAATATAAACACTTATAACACGGTCGATTTTACGCTTTCTATAGGTGACTTACCTGTTTTAAAGAAGAATGATAAAACGCAATCGTTTGAAATAGGAAAGTTTATAACCGATAGTATTACGAGCCAAGAACAAGTTGATCGCTATAAAAAAGAGCTATTATACAAACTTCCATTTTTTGAAGGTCTTATCTATAGTCCAAATAAAAAATCCATACGCACCGCTGTTTATCTAAAGAAAGACATAGTAAACACTCCCGCAAGAGAAAAATTTGTTTTAGACGATTTAATTCCTCTCATCGAAAAATTTGAGGAAACGCAAGG
>DATGSX010000068.1:0-5225 GCA_035302145.1 Flavobacteriaceae bacterium
TTTTCTAAGGAAGCTCATTTCATCGCTTTTCTAAATGAGGAAAACAAGGGCAAAAAATATTACAAAGAACATCCTATTTCACCCAGTGTTATTACAATTCTAAATCAGATTCTACAGCGAAGTCCACATCCACTAGTAGCACCTTTATATTATAGAGCCAAAGCTATGGAGCTGTTGAGCTTGTACTACAATATGCCCCAGGATATAGATGTAGAGCAGTGTCCGTTTTTAATAGACGAAAAGAATGTGGCTAAGATTCGTTTAGCAAAAGAAATTATTATAGAACGAATGACCGAACCGCCTACGCTACAAGAGCTTGCAGATGAAATTCAATTGCCATTAAACCGATTGAAAGAAGGATTTAAACAGGTGTATGGCGATACGGTTTTTGGTTTTCTGTTTGATTATAAAATGGAACGCGCAAGGCAGTTATTGGCCGAAGGCTCTCTAAACGTAAACGAAGTGGGCTTGGAAATAGGGTATAGCGCTGCTAGTCATTTTATAGCGGCGTTCAGGCGAAAGTATGGCACCACGCCAAAGAGGTATGTAATGGGATTAACCAGTGCATAGGACACTATTTCTCGATTTTAAAAAAAAAGATTTATTATTTTTCTAATACAATAAATTAATTCCATAATGAAAGGCGTACTGCTAGTGAATCATGGTTCTCCCGATAGCACTAAACCAGAAGATGTAAAGAGATATTTGGATGAATTTTTAATGGACCCGCGGGTTATCGATATTCCAAAAGCTTTGAGAACGTTGATAGTTCGAGGTATAATTTTAAATACACGCCCCAAAAAATCGGCGGAAGCCTACAAAAAAATCTGGTGGGAAAATGGATCGCCTTTAATAGTTCTATCAGAACACTTTCGTGATAAAGTTCAAGAAAAAACTACCGTTCCTGTGGCGCTAGCCATGCGCTATGGAAGTATGTCTATAGAAAATGGCTTGCAAGAACTCGCCGATCAAGGTGTAGACGATGTGCTGGTTTTTCCATTGTATCCACACTATGCCATGTCGACCACCGAAACTGTAACAGTAAAAGCAGAAGAAGTACAAAAAGAAAAATTCCCTAACATGCAATTGCGTGTTTTACCTGCCTTCTATGATGATCCTGCCTATATACGTGTGCTTAGCAATAGTATAAAAGAAGCTTTGCAAGGAGAAGCGTACGAACATATTTTGTTTAGTTATCACGGCGTACCCGAAAGTCATATTAAAAAAAGAGATATAACCAAAGAACATTGTAAAATTGATAAAAGCTGTTGCTACACCGATTCTTCAGCACACGAATTTTGCTATCGACACCAATGTTTAACTACCACCGAGTTGGTGGCGAAAGAATTAGGGTTGAAAAAGGGCGCTTATTCCAGTTCCTTCCAATCCCGACTGGGTATTGACCCTTGGTTAATCCCTTTTACCGATAAAACTATAAAGGAGCTTGGAGAAAAGGGTGTGAAAAGCCTAGCGGTGATTACTCCTGCTTTTGTATGTGACTGTTTAGAAACTCTAGAAGAGATTGCCATGGAAGGAAAAGAGTTTTTTGAAGCAGCTGGAGGAGAGAAGTTTTTAGCAATTCCATGCTTAAACGACAGAGAAGATTGGGTGGAGGAAGTCGTACGCTGGATAGAACAGGATCTTGTTGTAGATGTAAATATGGCCATAGTATAGCTAGTCAATATCTTCTTTGTATGTTTGTGAAATGCAAGAAAATAAGGCTTCTTATTTAGGGGAATTATCTATTTGGCGTTTGCTCTATAAGCAAGGGCTTCCCGCCTCTATTGGTATCTTGGTGCTATCACTGAACATTGTAATAGACACCATGTTTGTCGGTAATTTCATTGGTCCAGATGCGATTGGCGCTATAAATGTAGTGTTGCCTATCGCATTTTTTATTTCGGCTTTAGGCTTGGCCATTGGAGTAGGGGGTGGATCTATAATTTCTAGAGCGTTAGGCGCAAATGATTTTAGTCTTGCAAATCGAACCTTCGGGAATCAAGTCACGCTTACCTTCTTATTAACTGCTGTTATGGCGGTATTTGGTTTGGTTTTTACCGAAACTTTGATTCCGATTTTTGGTGGAAAAGGCAGTCTATACGGACTAGCCGAGACGTACTATAAAATTGTTCTGTACGGAGTTCCTATTCAAGGGCTAGTTATGATGGGGAACAATGTGATGCGTGCCGAAGGAAATCCGAAAAATGCCATGATAGCGATGATTATCCCATCGGTAACCAACTTACTCATGGATTACATCCTTATCGTGCATTACGACTTTGGCATGGCTGGCGCTGGTTGGGCTACGGTGTCGTCCTATATTCTATCGGTTGTTTATATAGGGTGGTACTACCTTTCAGGTACGTCTCAGGTTCGTGTACGCTGGAGGTATTTAAAACTTCGATGGAAGGTGGTTAAGGAAGTGATTGCATTGGGTACCGTTACCTTGGCCAGACAAGCTATGGTAAGTGTGACTTACTTGATGCTTAATAACATCCTGTTTTCCTTAGGTGGCGAAACCTCGGTTACCGTTTACGGAATTATCGGACGCATGCTCATGTTTGCACTCTTCCCAGTGATTGGAGTAACCCATGGGTTTTTACCCATAGCCGGATATAATTACGGAGCCAAACTTTTTGGAAGAGTAAAGGAAACCATTTGGAAAGCGATTTTAGCTGCTTGTGGATTGGGTTTACTAGTTTTCTTGTTTATCGGGTTCTATCCAGAGACGATTGTCAGTGCTTTTACGCAAGATGCTACTTTGCTTGAAAAAACCCCGAATGCCATGCGTATTGTTTTTGCTGCTACGCCCATTATTGGTATTCAGTTGATAGGTGCTGCTTATTTTCAAGCAGTTGGGAAAGCCGTTCCAGCTTTGTTATTAACACTTACAAGACAAGGATTCTTCTTTATTCCTTTGTTGTTTATTTTACCGAATTATTATGGCGAGTTGGGCGTATGGCTTTCTTTTCCGCTATCCGATCTTATCTCTACCATAGTTACAGGACTTTATATGCGAAGAGAAGTCAGAAGGAAGTTATTGGTAAAATAAGGATGCCTGCAAATAGGTTTTATGCTAGAAACAAATGCTAGATAGTGATAATATTCCGTAATTTTAATACCTAATCCCTGCAATTGGTTTATGGCTTTATTCCAACATTCTTTACGTACCCGCATATTTCTATCGATGATTCTGTTGATTTTAGGAGCATCGATTATCATTGCATTGGTAACCATTTCGCAGTTTAAAAAAGAAGCACAGGAATACCATAAAGAGCGTTTGCACCACAAACAAAGCTCTATAAGAACACACTTAGAATTTATACTAAAAACCACAACTTATCCGGTAGAAACCGAAAAGCTGCCACTGATTTTTAAGGATAAAATTTTTGAGATTAAATCTATCCATAACCAAGAGGTGTATATTTACGACCTAGAGGGAAATCCACTATTGAGTTCGAATGTTTCTCTGTTTCTAAAAGAGAATAAGATTGAAAAGATATCCGACTCTATTTTATCTGGGTTAGCCAATAGTACCGAGCGGCATTATATCTATAAGTTTTCCGAAGAGAACCGTCGGTTTCAATCCTACTATAGTTATTTAACCGATGCGTCTTTTAAACCCCTAGGAATTATCCGTTTGCCATATTTTGAAGATGATGGCTACTTGAAAAAAGAGCTGCGTGCTTATATAACAAAGATGGGGATTACCTATTTGTTTTTATTGGGTATTAGCATTTGGCTCTCGTATTTTTTATCGGAATATATTACGCGATCCATTAAGGAAATCAGTAATAAAATTCAGCGAACGCGTTTCGATAAAACCAATGAGAAGCTTTATCCAAAGAAAATAAGCCGAGAAATATCTGTTTTGGTAAATGCGTATAATGAGATGATCGATGAGCTAGAACGCAGTGCTACTCGGTTAGCGGTAGTGGAGCGAGAAACCGCCTGGCAGGAAATGGCAAAACAAGTAGCGCATGAGATAAAAAACCCGCTTACTCCTATGCGTCTTACCGTGCAGCAATTTAGCAACCGTTATGATCCAAACAATCCGAGCTCCGAAAAAGAAGTAAAAGAGTTTGCCGAGAGTTTGATTCAGCAAATAGATACAATGGCAGCTATTGCTACCGCCTTCTCTACCTATGCCGATTTGCCCAAGGCTAGTAAGGAAAAATTGGATATAGTAGAGGCAGTGCGACGAAGCTTAGAGATTTTCGATAAGGATTATATTCAATTCGAAACTACCGAGCCCAAGCTATTCGCCATATTCGATAAAACACAATTGACTAGGGTTATTACCAATTTGGTTAAAAACAGTGTTCAGTCTATAGAACACAATGAAATAACCGATCCGCTGATTCATTTATATTTAGAAAAGACAGAGAGTTTTCTACGACTATCCATAAAGGATAATGGTGGGGGTATTGAGGAAGAGAATATGGATAAGATTTTTGAGCCAAAATTCACTACCAAAACCAGTGGAATGGGACTAGGATTGGGAATGGTAAAGAACATTGTAGAAGCCTATGATGGAGAAATGAGTTTGTACAATAATGAGATAGGTGGAGTTACTTTTCAACTTATTTTCCCGATTCCTTCGTAGGTTTTTGTATTTTTATATATTATAAAAAAAGCGATAAGCACAATTAATTTAGAATATGGAATACAAGAATATTTTACAAGAACAAGAAGGTGGAATATTGACTATTACAATAAATAGACCATCGAAACTAAACGCTCTGAACAAGGAGACCATTGAGGAGCTTGGGAAGGCTTTTGTAGCGGCAGATTTAGACGAGTCGGTAAAAGTAATCATCATGGTGGGTTCTGGCGATAAAGCTTTTGTAGCAGGGGCTGATATCAAGGAGTTCTCAAATTTTTCACCAAAGGAAGGGAAGCATCTTGCATCCCAAGGACAAAAGATTTTGTTCGATACAGTTGCAAAATTAGACACCCCAGTAATCGCTGCCATAAATGGATTTGCACTAGGAGGTGGTTTGGAATTAGCCATGGCCGCACACCTTCGTATAGCAAGTGACAACGCGAGAATGGGCTTGCCAGAAGTATCTTTAGGAGTCATTCCAGGATATGGAGGAACTCAACGTTTACCGCAATTAGTAGGGAAAGGAATCGCCATGGAAATGATTATGACCGCTGGAATGATCAATGCTAAAAAAGCATTGCAATACGGTTTGGTGAATCATGTTACCACACAAGAGGAA
>DATGSX010000069.1:0-9302 GCA_035302145.1 Flavobacteriaceae bacterium
GTTTGACGTTCTTTGATAGCTTCAAGAACTACTTGAGTTTTAAATTTTGCGGTGAATTTTCTTCTTGTTCTTTTCATAGGGTTAAATTTACATGTTTATTTTAAACTTAACCTCTGGATCGAATTTCGGGGAGTATTATAGTGTTTAGTTTGCATCAAATTTCTTCAATTATTATTCATTAATCTCGATAAAAGTTCTGTGTTTAGCAGAATGTTAAATAACTTAATGCAAAAAGCAATCATAATTTTAACAATGAAACGAAGGTATAATTACTATATTTATTTTGCTTAAATTAATTGGGGAGTTAATCGAAGCAGTTTTAAAAGGGCTACTTGTGTTTATACCGGTAGCCTTTTACTTTTTATGATTGATTTATTTTTTTGAATCAGTATGTTTGTAGCCAATCTAATGTTTTAAAAAATATCATGTTACAGCTTTTTCGTGCTTCTATACTTCATTTTTTAGATGATCCTTCAGAGACTACTTCAACCTCTACATGTTATGCTTATTGGGAAGATGGTTTACTAGTAGTGGAAGATGGTAAAATCAAGGCAGTAGGAGACTATTCAGACCTGATCGGGGAGTATAAAGGTTCCAAAATCACGGTTTATAGCGGTAAGCTCTTAATGCCAGGGTTTATAGATACGCATATTCACTTTCCACAAACAGAAATGATCGCATCATACGGAGCAGAATTATTAGATTGGCTTAACACCTATACTTTTCCAACCGAACAAAAGTTTGAAGATAAAGAATACGCAGCAAAAATATCGAAAGTATTTTTAAGACAGCTATTGTTACAAGGTACTACAACAGCTCTAGTATTTGGTTCAGTGCATAAAGCATCGGTAGAAGCTTTTTTTGAAGAAGCTCAGAAACAAAGTTTACGCATGATTGCTGGAAAGGTAATGATGGATAGGAATGCACCAGATTATTTACTGGATACGCCAGAAAGTTCTTATGCAGATTCCAAAGCGCTAATAGAAAAGTGGCATGGAAAAGGGAGGTTATTATATGCGGTTACTCCTAGATTTGCACCCACCTCAAGTAAGGAGCAACTTGCAAAAGCCAAACAATTATTGAAGGAATATCCTGATGTATATTTGCATACGCACTTATCAGAAAATAAAGAGGAGCTAGCATGGGTATCGGAATTATTTCCAGAGGCAGACAATTATCTAGATGTGTATGATAGGGCAGGTTTGCTACATTCAAAATCCGTCTTTGCGCACAGTATTTACTTGTCAGAATCAGAATGGGAAACCTTACACCATCATGATTGTAGCGTGGCTTTCTGTCCTACTTCAAACTTATTTTTAGGAAGTGGATTGTTTAATATTCAAGCTGCCGAGAGGCATAAGGTTCGAGTGGGAATGGGAACCGATGTTGGTGCTGGAACAAGTTTTAGTATTTTAGAAACACTCCAGGAAGCATACAAAGTAAATCAGTTGCGAAAAGCATTTCCAGAAGAAGGCTATGAACAGGAACCGTTAAGTTCATTAAAAGCATTTTATTTGGCCACCTTGGGCGGTGCTAAAGCTTTACATTTAGATAATGTAATAGGAAATTTCGAAGAAGGTAAAGAAGCAGACTTTGTAGTATTGGACTTAGCTTCGAGTGAACTATTAAAGTTTCGTTTAGCACAATGTAAAACATTAGAAGAGAAGTTATTTGTAATCCAAATGCTTGCTAATGATCGCATCGTAACCCAAACCTATATATTAGGACAGCCTGTATTATAAAACCACACAGGCTATCCTAAATAAACATTTTTATAAAGAGTTAACTACTTTACGGATAGCCGTAAGGTTCGTAAGTAACTTTTCTAAATGCTGTAAATCAAGCATATTGGCTCCGTCGCTTTTTGCTGTCGAAGGGTCAAAATGTGTTTCTATAAACAGTCCGTCTACATTATTTACAACGCCAGCTCTAGCTATAGTTTCAATCATTTCAGGTCTTCCGCCTGTAACTCCACTTGCCTGATTTGGTTGTTGGAGTGAGTGCGTAACGTCTAATACTGTATTTGCAAAAGATCGCATAACAGGAATACCTCGAAAATCAACGATCATGTCTTGGTAGCCAAACATAGTTCCTCTGTCGGTAACCATTACTTGATTATTTCCGCTTTCCGTTACTTTCGTAACCGCATGTTTCATGCTTTCAGGACTCATAAACTGTCCTTTCTTTAGATTAATTGTTTTTCCAGTCTTTGCTGCTGCTACTACTAAATCGGTTTGTCTAACAAGAAAAGCTGGGATTTGCAATACATCTACATACTCCGCAGCAAATGCTGCATCGCTGCTTTCATGTATATCGGTTACAGTTGGAACGTCGAAGGTTTCCGATACTTTACTTAATATTTTTAAAGCTTTTTCATCACCAATCCCAGTAAAACTATCTAATCGACTGCGATTGGCTTTTTTAAAGCTGCCTTTAAATATATAAGGTATCTTAAGTTTATCAGTAATACTCACTACCTTCTCTGCTATTCGAAGTGCCATTTCTTCGCTTTCTATAGCACATGGGCCAGCTATTAAGAAAAAGTTTTCCGAATCGGTATGCTTTATCTTTGGAATTAAATTCAGTTGCATAAGAATTGTTTTTATAAAGCAAAGTTACATTAAATCTCCTAACTAATTAAACAATGTAAATTTGGATTTACTATTGTGATTTTCGATGAACTTTAGATTACTGTTAATAAAGTGTTATTAAATTTATTATAAAGCTCATTTTTTGTATATTTAAGTAATGATAATCTAAAAAAAAATAAAACTATGCGAAGTATTTTATGGTTAATTGCAGTTGTTGCTATTATAATCTGGGTTCTAGGCTACATAGGAGTAGTCAGTGGAATGGGAGATAGTAATTTAATTCACATTCTTCTAGTTGTTGCAGTTATAATAATTCTATACAATATCATTTCAGGCAGAAAACCTTTGAGTTGAAAACAACTTATTTTTAAAAATTAAAATCCTGTTAAAATATAGCTTTAATAGGATTTACTTTTTAAACTCCTATTCTTTTTAGATCTATACTTGCATAAATGGAAGAGTTTTGAGTCTATCTCAATAAATTTTCAAGTGATTAAGAATACCTAACCATAAATTTACTGAGAATGTGTACCTTTGTGCTCTTAAAATTCAAGCAATTATATGAACATTAAAAATATTGCAATTATTGCACACGTTGACCATGGTAAAACAACTTTGGTTGATAAGATTATTCATCATAGTGTTGACGTAGATCAAGATGACGAAGGTACCCTGATTTTGGATAATGAAGATTTAGAAAGAGAGCGTGGAATTACCATTACGTCTAAGAACGTTTCTATAGTTTACAAAGATACAAAGATCAATATAATCGACACCCCTGGTCACGCCGATTTTGGAGGTGAAGTAGAGCGGGTTCTAAATATGGTTGATGGCGTGTTATTATTGGTAGATGCATCAGAAGGACCTATGCCACAAACAAGGTTTGTCCTTCAAAAAGCTATTGAGTTAGGTAAAAAACCATGTGTTGTAGTCAATAAGGTAGATAAAGAAAACCGTAGGCCAGATGAAGTGCATGAAGCTGTTTTTGATTTGATGTTTGAACTAGGAGCAGAGGAATGGCAGTTAGACTTCCCAATTGTATTCGGTTCAGCTAGAGATGGTTGGATGAGTGAGGATTGGAAAAAACCAACCGATTCACTCGAACCATTATTAGACATGGTGTTAGAGCATATTCCATCACTTGAGATCGAAGAGGGTAACACACAAATGCTTATTACCTCACTAGATTTCTCATCCTATACAGGGCGTATAGCCATAGGCCGTCTTACTAGAGGAAAACTTGTTGAGAATCAACCGATTTCTTTAGTAAAAGGAGATGGTGATATTCATAAGTATAAAGTAAAAGATCTTTATGTTTTTGAAGGGATAGCAAGAAAGAAGGTTAAGGAAATTGAAACGGGTGATATCTGTGCTATAGTAGGACTTGAAGGATTTGATATTGGTGATACTATTGCCGATGCAGAAAATCCAGAAGCTCTTCCAACTATTGCTATTGACGAACCAACTATGAGTATGTTGTTTACCATTAACGATTCACCATTTTTTGGACAAGATGGAAAATACGTTACTTCACGACATATTAAAGAACGTCTAGAAAAGGAGTTAGAAAAAAATCTAGCTTTACGCGTGAAAAGTACCGATACCGCCGATAAGTTTATGGTATTCGGTCGTGGGGTTATGCACCTGTCTGTTTTAATAGAAACTATGCGTAGAGAAGGTTACGAGCTGCAAATAGGCCAACCTCAGGTAATCGTGAAAGAAATCGATGGTGTGCAGTGTGAGCCTATAGAAGAGTTAACTATCGACGTACCATCGGATTTGAGTGGAAGAGCCATTGAGCTAGTCTCCCTAAAGAAAGGAGAAATGCAAAGCATGGAAACCCGTGGTGAGCGTACTATTTGTACGTTTATTATTCCATCTCGAGGAATTATAGGATTACGTACACAAATAATTACCGCAACAGCTGGTCAAGCTATTATGACGCATAGATTTATAGAGTACCAACCAATGAAAGGTGGGATTCCAGAGCGCATAAATGGTAGTATGATATCTATGGAGAATGGAACCGCTATACCTTACTCAATCGATAAACTTCAGGAAAGAGGGAAGTTCTTTGTAGATCCTGGCGAAGAAATTTATGAAGGCCAAGTAGTTGGCGAGAATTCTAGAAATGAAGATATGGTAGTAAATATTACCAGAACGAAAAAAATGACCAACGTACGCGCATCAGGAACCGATGATAAAGCACGTATTGTACCAGCCATAAAATTTTCCTTGGAAGAGGCTTTAGAATATATCCAAAAAGATGAATATGTGGAGGTAACGCCAAACCACCTACGCATTAGAAAAATATATTTAAAAGAACACGACAGAAAACGCTATAGTAATTAAGAACTAAAGCAATACTAAATAAAACAGCCGAGCAAAAGCTCGGCTGTTTTATTATAAACGGTTTGTTTTTTATGAAAATCTACTTCTTAGACTCTGTTAGTTCCTTAGGAATATTATGGAGTAGATCAATTACTTTAATTTTTCTAAACTTATTAGTAATAGCATCCTTCTCTCTAATGAGTAGGAAATGAATTGGGCAAGGGCTTTCACTATTACAAGCCTCAAATCGTAATAAACAATTAGAGAAGAAATCCTCTCCTTCTAGCTGCTTAACTATATCCATTATGCTTGTTTGCATTTGTTTCTCTGTAAGAAAAAAACCCCCATACGGCCCTTTTTTAGAGGATAAAAAACCTTCTCTGGTGAGGCTTTGTAAAATCTTAGATAAAAAAGCTTGCGGGATATCGTGACGCTCCGCGATTTCTCCCACTTTTGTTTTCTTACCCTTCACACTATTTTCCATAATGTGACTAAGTCCCGTAATAGCGTATTTTGAATTGTTTGCTAACATGCGATAAAGGTACAAAAGAATAATATATTAGAATATATCTATCGGGTAGGAAGTTTTAAATAAAAGTCGTCAAGACATGATTCTTATCATATTCATCACATACTTTATATCCTAGTTTTACAATAAATAACAAGTGGAAAATGGCTGTCAACTCTATTTAAGATTAAAAAGTCTTAATCCTGATATTTATCATAGTTGTTGGATTCTAGATGCCATACATTTGTTACCAATAACAAACCGAAACAATTTATTACTATGAAAAAGTATGTATTTATCCTTCTTTTTGCTGGATTACTTAGCAGTTGTGGAAACAGCGAAAAGAAAAAATCCGAGCCAGTTACTATTGGCACACAGTCCACTGATACCAAACCTAAACAAACTCCAACAAAAGCTTTGACTGCCGATGATATGATCGACATGAATAATAAAGGGGTAGGAGTGATTAAATCTGTTACGTTAGGTGAAATCGATCTAGCATTGGCCACCAGAGGGGAAGAAGTGTTTAACGCCAACTGTACGGCTTGTCACAAAACCGATCGAAAGTTTATTGGTCCTGCAATGGAAGGGGTAGTAGATCGCCGTGCACCAGAATGGATAATGAACATGATATTAGATCCAGAGCTTATGGTAAAGGAAGACCCTATAGCAAGACAACTTCTTATAGACTATAATGGATCACCAATGGCGAATCAAAACATATCAGAAGAAGATGCTCGTGCGCTATTAGAGTATTTCCGAACCTTATAAAAAAATAAAATAACAACCAATTATATATCTTAAATTACTATGAAACAGACAATTAGATTATTATTTGTAGGTGCTGCTTTGGCAATGCTTACAGCCTGTAATCCTGGAGGGGCCAATGGAAGTAGGACCTCCTCAAGTTCAGGCGGCTCAGCAGCTGAGCGCGTTTATGTAGCGCCAGGCGAGCATGATGAATATTACGGGTTTTTATCCGGTGGATTTGATGGGCAAATTTCCGTTTACGGAATTCCATCTGGTAGGCTTTTTAAAACTATTCCAGTGTTTTCACAAGTACCTATGAATGGGTATGGATACACGGAAGAGACCAAGCCTATGCTACAAACCTCTTATGGTTTTGTGCCTTGGGATGATTTACATCACCCAGATATATCACAAACTAATGGGGAGCTAGATGGACGTTGGATTTTTGCAAATGGAGTGAATACACCTAGGATTGCGCGTATCGATTTAGAAGATTTCGAAACAGCAGAAATAATCGAAATTCCTAATAGTGCAGGGAACCACAGTTCTGCTTTCGTAACTGAAAATACAGAATATGTTGTAGCAGGAACACGTTTCTCTGTTCCAATTCCTCAGCAAGATATGCCGATCGACGAATACAAAGGAAACTTTAAAGGTACTATATCATTTATTAGCGTAGACCAAGATTCGGGTGAAATGGATTTATCTTTCCAACTATTATTACCAGGGTTTAACTATGACTTAGGACATCCAGGTAGAGATCAATCCCACGGTTGGTTCTTCTTTACAACCTATAATACGGAAGAAGCTCATACCTTACAGGAAGTAAATGCATCACAAAACGATAAGGACTTTATCGTAGCGATTAACTGGAAGAAAGCAGAGGAATATTTAAAGCAAGGAAAAGGAAAAACAGTCCCAGCTAAATATTATCATAATAAGTTTGACGTAAATACCCATACAGCTACTTCTACTATAAAAGAGGAAGTTACTATTCTAGATGCTATGGAATTGCCAGGTGTTGCATACTTTATTCCAACACCTAAATCTCCACACGGCGTAGATGTAGATCCATCTGGAGAATACATTATTGGAAACGGAAAGCTATCTGCAAACTTAACAGTACACTCTTTCTCCAAAATGTTAGACGCAATCGAAAACGAGCGTTTTGAAGGAGAACAATACGGAATTCCAATCTTGAATTTCGAAGATGTATTGGCAGGAGTAGTACCACAGCCAGGTTTAGGACCACTACATACGGAGTTTGATGATAAAGGATATGCTTATACCACTTTCTTTATCTCTTCGGAGGTCGTAAAGTGGAAGTTAGGAACTTGGGAGGTAATAGACAGACAAGATTCGTTCTACTCACCAGGACACTTAGTTATTCCAGGAGGTAACAGTAGAAAACCAGACGGTAAGTATATGGTTACTATGAATAAAATTACAAAGGATAGGTTCCTACCTGTAGGTCCTGAATTAAGTCACGCCGCACAATTATTCGATATTACCGGCGATAAGATGGAGCTATTGCTTGATTTCCCAACGGTAGCGGAACCACACTATGCGGCAATGATTCACGCAGATAAGATTAAAAATAAAACTAGACAGATTTATAAACTGAGTGAAAACAAGCACAAAAGAGTAGTTAAAAGTCCTGGTGAAACACGTGTAGAACGTGATGGGAAAAATGTACACGTTTATATGTCTATGATTCGTAGCCACTTTACACCAGACAATATTGAAGGGATTAAAGTAGGAGACAAAGTGTTCTTCCACATTACTAACTTAGAGCAAGATTTCGATATTCCTCACGGCTTTGCAATTTTAGGAAATAATAACGCAGAAATGCTCATTATGCCAGGACAAACAGAAACCCTGACTTGGGAGCCAAAAGAAGTAGGAGTATGGCCATTCTACTGTACTGACTTCTGTTCGGCACTACACCAGGAAATGTCTGGGTATGTTAGAGTATCACCAGAAGATTCCGACATTGAATTGTCATGGGCACTGGATGACTCTAAATTCACTGAGTAATATTCCAAGGAACATTCATATTGTTTAAGGTTTGATAAGTAATACTTGGAAAAATAGCGGAACTAACGTGTTAGTTCCGCTATTAAAAAAAACAAATAATACATGAAGAAGGCTAGCATATTAATGATTATTGGCGCTGTATTGGTGCTCAGTTTATTTTACTTTCCGTTATGGAATGTAACATTAATTGCACCACAATATCCACCACCAGGATTAGGAATGGAAATTTATATCGATGGTTTAAAAGATGTTCGTGAAGGAGATATCACTAATATCGATATTATGAACCACTATATAGGTATGAAACCGATTCCTAAACCCAATGAAATGTGGGAGTTTAGTGTTTTCCCAATCGTTGTAGGTGTAATGGGAGGAATTGGATTATTAATAGGAGTATTAGGATTTATAGGAAAAGTAAAGCCAAATGCAATTTTAGGATGGTTTGTACTTATGAGTATTCTTGGAATACTTGGAATGTATGACTTTAACCTATGGCTAATAGATTATGGGAGCAATTTAGATCCGAATGCCATCATGAGTTTTGTGGATGTCCATGGAAATCCTATGAAATATAAACCACCTCTTTGGGGCCATAAAAAACTATTGAATTTTGATACGTATTCCCAACCTGCATTAGGAGGTTATTTAATGTTTGTCGGTATGGGACTTGTGTTTCTTTCTTACATCCTAGGGAGAAAATCAGTAAAGAAAAACTAAATATGAGATCAATATTTTTAATTCTATTTGTTGTCGCTGGTTTGTTAACCTCTTGCGATAAATCACCACAGCCTATAAACTACGGAGAAGAGGAATGCCACTTTTGTAGAATGGGCATAGTTGATGCAACACATGCCGCACAAGTAGTTACCGAAAAAGGGAGAAACTATAAGTTCGATGCAACAGAGTGTATGATTAATTTCCTGCGAACAGAAATGGAGGAGGATAAAATGTTGCATGTACTTTCTGCCAATCTTAAAGATCCAGGAACACTTATTAATGTATACGATGCAACTTTTATTATATCTGAGAATATACCTAGCCCAATGGGCGCATTTCTATCTGCTTTAAACAGTAAAGAAGCAGCA
>DATGSX010000070.1:0-59997 GCA_035302145.1 Flavobacteriaceae bacterium
CTGTAGGAAGGCTTTCTAGTTTGCTTAGTGTAGTAGTTTATAAGTATATCTGGGTTGCTACTTTTTACAAAACCTTTTTCTCTTAACACCTTATCTACGGCGCGACGCATCCTAGCATCATTAAGTTCATTTAAGCCCGATCGAATTTTTGGATAGAAATTATACGTCTTATATTTCGTAAAGTTTGTCTGACTGTCGTAATCCATTTCTACGGATTTACAGGAATGTAATACAACGAAACAAAAAGCTAATATAGTTATGCGCCACATAAGATTGATATTTACACGTTTATTCTATAAATATACGGTCAAATCTTTAGTTATCTGTAGGATGCACCAAATCTTCTGAAATATGTTTCCATATCTCATCTTTAAGCTCCGTTATTCCTTCATTGGTTACCGAAGAGAAGAAAAACAAGTTTATTTCAGGAAGTTCTTTCTTGAACTTCTCTCTTATTTCTTTTTTAAGCTCATCATCTAACAAGTCAGACTTAGAAATACTTATTATTTTCGACTTGTCTAGCAATTGTGGATTATAGCGTTTTAACTCATTCAATAAGGTATTGTACTGTCCTATTAAGTCCATTGCATCAGCTGGAATAAGAAATAACAGGGTAGAGTTTCGTTCGATATGACGAAGGAAGTAATGCCCTAGCCCCCTTCCTTCTGCTGCTCCTTCAATTATTCCTGGAATATCAGCCATCACAAAAGTTTGGTAATTGCGATACTCTACAATTCCAAGACTTGGTTTTAATGTAGTAAATTCATAATCGGCTATTTTTGGTTTTGCTGAAGTTATAGAAGACAATAATGTAGATTTTCCTGCATTTGGGAATCCTACCAAGCCGACATCGGCTAATATTTTCATTTCTATAGTAAGCTGTGTGGTCTCGCCATCCATACCAGGCTGAGCATATCTAGGAGTTTGTCGAACGGAAGATTTAAAGTGGTAATTACCCAACCCACCTTTTCCACCCTCTGCTACAATTCGCTCCTCACCATGTTCGGTAAGCTCGAACAAAATCTTGTTTGTTTCTGTATCTCTAACTACAGTACCTAAAGGCACATCGATATAAACATCTTCTCCATCGGCACCAGTACTACGTTGCTTTCCACCATCTCCACCATGGCCTGCTCTTACGTGTTGTTTAAACTTAAGATGAAATAACGTCCATAGATTTTCATCTGCTCTGATTATAACATGTCCACCTCGACCACCATCTCCTCCATCAGGTCCACCTTTCGGCACATTTTTTTCTCGGCGTAATCGTGTACTTCCCGAACCACCTTTACCAGATGCAATATGTATTTTCACGTAATCAACAAAATTCCCTCTAGCCATATGTGTTATTTATTTGAATGACAAATTTAAACAATAGTATTTTGCTATGCACAACACTAAGCATCTTATTAGCGCTGTACAAGTTTAAACTTTAAAACACTTATTTTAGCTTTATTTAAGTGTAGCTACTAGATCATTCAAACGGTCGGATATTTCTTCTATAGAACCTACCCCATCAATACCATAATATTTGTCACGTTTCTTGTAGTAGTCTTTAAGCATATCGGTCTTGCGATAATATTCGTCTATACGCTCACGGATAATTTCTTCGTTTGCATCGTCTTTTCGACCACTAGACTTTCCTCGCTCTAAAAGGCGTTGTACTAAAATCTCATTTTCTACTTCTAAAGCTACCATGGCATTAATCTGACTTCCAATTTTCTTCATAAAAGCTGAAAGCGCATCTGCTTGAACTTCGGTACGAGGAAATCCATCAAAAATAAATCCATTAGCATCTGGATTTTTGCGTACCTCATCCTTTAGCATGTTTATCGTTACTTCATCTGGAACCAGATGTCCTTTTTCGATATAAGACTTTGCTAAATTACCTAGTTCTGTTCCTTCTTTAATGTTTTTACGGAAGACTTCACCTGTAGAAATGTGAATTAAATTTTGTTTGTCTTTTAAAATTTCTGCTTGTGTTCCTTTGCCCGCACCTGGAGGGCCAAATAATACGATGTTTTTCATGTAGTTAAACTTGTCTTTTGTAGATTGCTTTAGAACATCTACTTTTGTTATAAATAGACAAATATACAGAATACAAACTTGTTGTACCTTTCAAAAATGACAAACTATTTTTCTTCTCCCTTTACTTTAGCAATCCTTGGTGGAGGCCAATTAGGCAAAATGCTACTTTACGAAACCCGAAAATGGGATGTTCGCACAAAAGTTTTAGACCCAAGCAATGAAGCACCATGCCGCATAGCATGCGACGAATTTGTGCAAGGGGATTTAATGGATTATGATACCGTATACCAATTTGCCAAAAATGCAGATGTTGTTACTATAGAAATAGAAAATGTAAATAAAGAAGCACTAGAAGCCCTAGAAAAAGAAGGGAAAAAGGTTTACCCAAGCCCAAAAACATTACGATACATCCAAGATAAAGGGATCCAGAAACAGTTCTACAGAAATCATGATATTCCTACTTCCGATTTTCAGGTTTTTGAAAACAAAGTAGATGCCGTAGAAGCAATAAAGAATGGATCTATCTCGCTGCCAACAGTATGGAAAAGCAGAACTGGTGGTTATGATGGACGAGGGGTGCAAGTTATTCGTACTAAATCCGATTTGAATCAACTACCAGATGTGCCATGCTTATTGGAAGATCTCATTCCGTTTGAAACTGAACTTGCAGTGAGTGTAGCAAGAAATGCTAAAGGAGAAACTAAAGTATATCCTGTAGTGGAAATGGAGTTTCATCCAGAAGCCAATCAAGTGGAATATGTGTTATGCCCGGCAAGAATTGATGAAGCGCTTGCTCAAAAAGCACAGGAAGTTGCTAAAAAAACATCCAAAGCACTTAATCATATTGGACTGCTTGCTGTAGAACTTTTCGCTACCAAAGACGGACAAATTCTAGTAAATGAAGTAGCGCCACGAACTCATAACAGTGGTCATTACTCTATAGAAGGAAGCTACACCAATCAATTTGAGCAGCATCTTCGTGCTATTTTGAATCTACCATTAGGAAAGACAGATAGTATTATTCCTGCCATTATGGTAAATCTTTCTGGTGCAGAAGGACATACTGGTCCGGTAATATATGAGAATATTGAAAAAATCCTATCTATTCCAGGCGTTACACCTCATATTTACGGAAAAAAAGAAACAAGACCATTTAGAAAAATGGGACATATTACTATTGTAAATAAAGACATAAGCAAAGCACGTGAGATTGCAGAAGACGTAAATAAAACTATTCGTGTCCTAAGTAAATAAAACTAACCACATATACCTTAAACAAATGAAAATTGGGATTATAATGGGCAGTACCAGCGACTTACCCATCATGAAAGAAGCTGAAGAAATTATAAAAGAGTTTGGTGTTGACTATGAGATTGATATTGTATCGGCACACCGTACACCAGATAAGCTATACGATTATGCAACAAATGCTCACAAGCGAGGCATTAATGTAATTATTGCAGGAGCAGGTGGCGCAGCCCATTTACCTGGGATGGTAGCATCTTTATCGCCATTGCCGGTTATTGGTGTACCGATTAAATCACGAAATTCGATAGATGGTTGGGATTCCGTACTTTCTATTTTACAAATGCCTGGTGGTGTACCAGTAGCTACCGTAGCATTGGACGGAGCAAAAAACGCTGGAATATTGGCAGTACAAATATTAGCCGCTAGTAATAACGACTTATTAGACAAAGTTGCTGCCTATAAAACGAAATTAAAAGAAAAGGTTATTGCTGGCGCAAAATCTTTATAAAAATAATCTATGAACAACCCTTTATTACAAGCATTTGATTGGGCACCTTTCTCTAAGATAAAAGAAGAGCACTTTTCACCTGCTATAAAAGAATTAATAAAACAAGCTAAGCAAGAGATTAACGACATTGCAACAAGCAGAGAAGAACCAAGTTTCGAAAACACTATTGAAGCCCTGGAGAGTTCTGGCGAGCAGTTAGGTCGCGTTACAAGAATTTTCTTCAACCTCAACAACGCCGAAACCAACGAAACAATCCAAGAAATAGCGCAGGAGGTTTCTCCCCTACTCTCGGAGTTTCAAAATGACATCTTGTTAAATGCCGACTTGTATGCTCGAGTTAAAGCTGTATATGATAAACGAGATAGTTTAGATCTCAATTCAGAGCAAAGCAGACTGTTAGAAAAAAACTATCTTTCTTTTTCCAGAAACGGAGCAGGATTAAACGAAGAGAATAAGAAAACGCTTCGCGAGATAGACTCAAAGCTATCGAAACTAAGCTTACAGTTTGGACAAAATGTTTTAGCCGACACCAATTCTTATCAACTGCATTTAACCGACGAAAATGATTTAGAAGGTTTACCTGAAAGCGCTAAAGACGCTGCTGCAGAATTGGCACAGGAAAAAGAATTGGAAGGTTGGTTAATCACCTTAGACTTTCCAAGCTATGTACCTTTTATGACCTATGCTAAAAATAGAGATCTTCGAAAAAAGCTAGCAATAGCTTACGGAGCAAGAGGTTTTCAGGACAACGAATTCAATAATGAGGCAATCGTATTAGAAATAGTAAACTTACGTCACAAAAGAGCAAAACTTCTCGGATATAGAACCCATGCCGATTTTGTTCTTGAACAGCGTATGGCCAAAAGTCCTGAAAGTGTAACGGAATTCTTAGAAGACCTTAAAATAAAAGCTAAACCTAGCGCTATTAAACAACGCGATGAACTTGCTGTTTTTGCTAAGGAAGTTGATGGAATTACTACACTTCAAAAATGGGACACTGCTTACTATAGTGAAAAGCTAAAACAAAAACTTTTTGCAATCGACGATGAGTTATTACGCCCATATTTTCAGTTAGATAAAGTATTACATGGTGTTTTTACCATTTCGAATAAGCTTTTCGGACTTTCCTTCGAAAAAAGAACCGATGTTGATACATACCATGATGAAGTAACGGTTTGGCAAGTATCCGATGCTAATGGAAAGGACATGGGATTATTATACACCGATTTCCATCCACGTCCAGGGAAAAGAAATGGAGCTTGGAAGACTTCTTACCGAAGTCAAGAAAAAAAGAATGGTAAAGATATTAGGCCTCATATTTCTATCGTCTGTAACTTCAGCCGTCCAAGCAAGGATAAACCTTCGCTATTAACCTTTAACGAAGTCACTACCCTATTCCATGAATTTGGACATGCTTTGCATGGCCTTTTAGCCAATACAACCTATGCTAGCCTATCAGGAACCAGCGTATATTGGGATTTTGTAGAGCTTCCAAGCCAGCTCTTAGAAAACTGGTGTTATGAGAAAGAAGCACTTTCTTTATTTGCTAAACACTATAAAACCGACGAGCTTATTCCAATGAAATACGTGGAGCGAATTCAGGATTTATTAAAATTCCAAGAAGGCTTACAAACTTTACGTCAGCTAAGCTTTGGTATTTTGGACATGACTTGGCACAACAACGATCCAAGTACGTTTACCAATGTAAAAGAGGTAGAAACGAAAGCTTTTGCTTCCACTAAATTATACCCTGATGTAAAAGAGAATTGTATGAGCACTGCTTTTTCACATATTTTCCAAGGTGGTTATAGCGCAGGATATTACAGTTATAAATGGGCCGAAGTTTTGGATGCCGACGCATTTGCATACTTTAAAGAGAATGGAATTTTCAATAAAGAAATTGCAAAGAAGTTTTACGATCACGTACTTTCTCAAGGTGGTACAAAAGACCCTATGGAACTGTATAAAGCCTTCCGCGGCCAAGAACCAAGTCCAGATGCATTATTAAAGCGAGCAGGACTTATAGATTAAATCGATATTTTATTATCTATTAAAAAAAAACAGCTGTTTTATCTAGGTATAAGACAGCTGTTTATATTTTACTGGAAGAAATTCCACACCAATCCAAATCTAAGCATCGCATCACGATATGGATGTCCTGGTGCAGAAAAATAGGTATTTCGATCACTGAGTAATGCGTTCACATGTTCGTATACAAGGTAAAGTCTAGTTTGGCTTACCTTTGCATTAAAAAACACATCTACCATTGGGAATGCCCCATATTTCTCATCATATTGCACATAAAAATCTCCTAATACCGGATCGTAAGCATTCATATGGTATTTCGAGAAATATTTTGCACTTACACCAGCTTGCATGAACATTGCATTCTTAAACCAATGATCTTGATAATAAACAGAACCTCTTGTTAGAATTTTCGGAACGGATAAATATTTAGTTCCGCTGTATACATCTTGGTAAACAAGACTAGCTTCCGCTCCAAATTTTCCGAAAGTCACTTCCTTTTGAGCTTTTGCTTTTAAGTAATCTACCCTATCATCGGCCATAAACGGTCTTGGCGTATCCTGATTTTCCCCTATCGTAAAGTAGGTATAGTTATCGATACCTGTATAACTAACGTCTAGATTAAACCATCGATTAGAAAGTACATTAAAGCTCAATATTTGTTTTCGAGTATTTTTAAAGTCGGTTTGCCAATTATAATTTACATAGTCGCTTTGGTATAGTAAGAATCCATAGTCAGGTGAACTACTTTGCAAACTAGCTTTAGCCTCTAAAACTACATCGTCTATAACTGGAACTTGCAATGATCCATAGAAATAACTTCCATCAAAATCACCACCTATTTGAGCGCCTGCGCCAGCTTCTAGTTTAAAGTTTTTATATTCGTTTTTATATTTTCCGCCGGCTTCTATTGAACTGCCCTTCAATCTATTCCCAATAGTAGCATCATCTAAGTATAATACTGTATTGTAGCCATAGTTGTAGTCGGTATAGTTTATATAACCATGTAACCAACCTAAATACTCTTGTTCTAAATCGATAAATGCTTTTGCTTGACTTTCGGCAAGAGAAGTTTTTTTATTTAAGTCAGTATTTAAGTAGGATGCTCCAAATCCTCTATATGCTGTCCCTTGTCTATAAGAATAGGATTTTTTTTCATGTTGTAATACCCCACCTAAACGGATGTTTGATTTGGCATTATCTGGTCGAAGCAAGTTATAGTCTTGTTCAATATAAAAGCGATTCCCATAAAGAGCATTCTCTGCATCTTCAAAATTAACGTCAATCCTCCCCCTATCTCTAAACTCAGAGTCATTTTCAATAAATAAAGGTAATGCAGACTCAGTTAGTCCGCCATTCTGTTCGCTAGTAAGTCCTTGCGATGTAAAATGAGCGCGCAGGCGATACCTTCCATTAGGCCCTTGGTAATTAGTAGTTAACTCAAAGTTGCCTGTACTCGTTAGAATATGTTGGTAATGGCCTAAGGAACGCACTCCCTTATAAGCGAGAGAAAAATTAAAATTCTCTGAGGTGTTAATAGTAAAAAAGGCGTCTAATTGCTGTCCTTGATTGAATGCTGTTTTAAAATATAAGTCCGAGAGAGGTGTCGGCACTTGATAATAGTTTACTTCGCCTGCTTCTTTATAACTATAATGTTGTCCTTGAGCTACAAATCCTGGACGCAAGTTATTGGACTGAAAATTGTAAGCCAATTTATTATAGGTCTGCCCAACATTTGAGAACGGCATAACTTCTAGATTATCTTTTCGAAGATAATTAAAACGATACATCTTATGGATATTCAAGGTAGTATCCAAATACGTAGTATCACGGTCAATAGAGATTATTTTATATAATTCTATTGGCGGTTTTTTTACCAACGGAGCTTCCTCTTCCTCTTGTGCAATTGCACTTAAAGCAATGCCCAATACCAATAGTAAAACGTACAGAATTCTTTTCATGTAAATTCGGAATCTATTTTTTTATACCATGTATTCCAAGATATGCAAAGGTATATTTTTAATTAGACAGTTGTTATACTATTCCAGCTTTATACAAAACTGACATAAGTGTTTAATATAAGTAAATCTATTGTTGAATGGAATAAGTCTGTTAAACTAAAGGCTTCATATTTTCTATAAGCGAATTGTATTCTGTAGGATATGTAACCAAAGCTACCTTGATTGTAGTTTAAAAATCCGATTTTTGCATTTTAAAATTAATATTAGCTACAGAACAATTTATGGAGATTATTGGGTATATCGCATCTATCGCAATTGGATTATCTTTAGGTTTAATCGGTGGAGGTGGTTCTATACTAACCGTACCAGTATTGGTGTATTTCTTTGGAGTATCGCCAGTTTTGGCTACGGCATACTCTTTATTTATTGTAGGAGCAACTAGTCTTATTGGCGTATTCCCAAAATATAAACAAGGATTCGTAAGTCTCAGAACCACTATTGTTTTTGGAATTCCATCGATTATTGCAGTATTTCTCACTAGAAAGTTCTTGGTCCCTGCAATCCCAGAAAACCTGGGAATCATTGGTAGTTTAGAAATATCTAAGTCACTACTTGTAATGCTTTTATTCGCTACACTAATGTTAGCTGCATCCATTTCTATGATTCGTTCAAAGAAAACTGAGATAAAAGCAACAGTTAGCAGTAAAAAGTTTAATTACCCTTTAATTCTTCTAGAAGGTATAGTTGTAGGAATATTAACAGGTTTGGTAGGAGCTGGAGGTGGTTTTTTAATTATTCCTGCATTAGTTATGCTTGGCAACCTTCCTATGAAAAAAGCTATTGGGACTTCATTATTTATTATCGCTTTAAAATCATTAATTGGTTTTCTAGGCGATCTTACACAAGAAAGTCAAATCATAGACTGGCAATTGTTGTTAATCGTTTCGGGACTTGCTGTTATTGGTATTTTTATTGGCAACAGTTTATCCAATAAAATAGAAGGAAAAAAACTTAAAAAAGGATTCGGTTGGTTTGTTTTGATTATGGGAGTTTATATAATCCTAAAAGAATTACTTTAGAAATTTCCAATTTTGACAAATCCTTGAATTAGAAAAGCCTATTTATGCGCTAACAAATATAAAATAGTGCAAAACAACAGATTTTAGTCAGTCTGAGTTTTGTATACTACTGAAATGTCGTATTTTTGTAGCCATGCAAAATTGCATCGAAGAATTTTTTACAATTTGATAGATGAAAAAAATAACGAAAGAGACGTATCTTAATTGGTACGAGGAAATGTTCTTTTGGCGTAGGTTTGAGGACAAACTTGCCCAAGTATATATTCAGCAAAAGGTTCGAGGTTTTTTACACCTTTATAATGGTCAAGAAGCAGTATTGGCTGGTGCCATACATGCGATGGACCTAACTAAAGACAGAATGATAACTGCATATAGAAACCACGTGCAGCCTATAGCCATGGGAGAAGACCCAAAAAGAGTTATGGCCGAACTTTATGGAAAAGCCACCGGTACTTCTAAAGGATTAGGAGGTTCCATGCATATATTCTCGAAAGAACACCGTTTCTATGGTGGTCATGGAATTGTAGGAGGACAAATACCATTAGGTGCAGGATTAGCTTTTGCAGACAAGTACTTTAAGCGCGATGCGGTTACCCTAACTTATATGGGAGACGGAGCTACACGCCAAGGTTCTTTACACGAAACATTTAACATGGCTATGAACTGGAAGCTTCCAGTTGTTTTCTGTGTAGAAAATAACGGATATGCTATGGGAACCTCGGTAGAACGTACTGCTAACCACACCGATATTTATAAACTAGGATTAGGATATGAAATGCCATCCAAACCTGTAGATGCAATGAAACCAGAAGTAGTTGCAAAAGAAATGCATGAGGCTATAGAACGTGCACGTCGTGGTGATGGCCCTACATTCTTAGAGCTTCGCACCTATCGTTATCGTGGGCACTCTATGAGTGACGCTCAGCATTATCGTACCAAAGAAGAAGTAAAACAAAAGCAAGAGGAAGATCCAATCAGCCACGTATTAAATGTTATTTACGAAAACGATTGGGCTACGGAAGATGAGATAAAAGTAATAAACGATCGTGTACGTGATCGAGTTGCGGAATGTGAGAAGTTTGCTGATGAGTCCCCATACCCAGAAACAAACGTAATGTTCGATTCTGTATACGAACAAGAGGATTATCCTTTTTTACCTAAAAAACAATAATTGATATTATGGCAGAAGTTATAAATATGCCGCGCCTTAGCGATACCATGGAAGAAGGTACCGTTGCAAAGTGGTTAGTTAAGGTAGGCGATAAAATAAACGAAGGCGATATATTGGCCGAAATAGAAACCGATAAGGCGACTATGGAGTTCGAATCTTTCTATGAAGGCGTGCTTTTGCACATCGGACTGGAAGAAGGAGAAACGGCACCTGTTGATAGCCTTTTGGCAATTATTGGAGAAGAAGGAGAAGACATTTCTAGTTTACTAGAAGATAAATCAGACACCTCCGATTCAGAAGTAAAGGTGGAAGATAAAGAAGGCACAGAAACACCTGAAAAAGAAACCGAAGCAAAACCAAGCTACAGTATTCCAGAAGGCGTAGAGGTAATTACTATGCCACGCTTAAGCGACACTATGGAAGAAGGAACGGTAGCACAATGGTTAAAGAAAGAAGGAGACACCGTAGAGGAAGGTGACATTCTAGCAGAAATAGAAACCGATAAGGCTACTATGGAGTTTGAATCCTTCTATACTGGTACTTTGCTTAAAATCGGAATCCAAGAAGGGGAGTCAGCTAAAGTAGATAAGCTTCTAGCTATTCTTGGACCAGAAGGAACAGACGTTTCAGCTATCCTCGAGAATTTCGACAAAGATAAAGAAGAGAAGCCTGTTAAAGAGGCCCCGAAAAAGGAGGAGAAAAAAGTAAAAAAGGAAGCCAAACCAAAAACTGTTTCCACACCTAAACGTACGGTAACAAAAGCTTCTAGCGACAGAAGAATTTTCATCTCTCCATTAGCTAGAAAGATGGCTGAAGAACGAAATATAAATATTAACCATGTACAGCCAACTGGAGACAATAACCGTATAATAAAACGCGATATTGAAAACTATCAGCCTGGAGTTTCAGCAGATGGATTTGTTCCTGTTGGAGAAGAAACTTGGGAGGAAACCAAGAACTCTCAAATGCGTAAAACTATTGCTAAGCGTTTGGCAGAATCCAAATACTCTGCACCTCACTACTACCTAACTGTAGAGTTGGATATGGACAACGCAATTAGTGCACGTACTGCTATAAACGAAGATTCAGAACAGCGAATTTCGTTTAATGATATGGTTATAAAAGCATGTGCCATGGCGTTACGCAAGCATCCACAAGTAAATACCCAGTGGAGTGACGATGTAACTATTACAGCTAAACACATCCATATTGGAGTTGCAGTTGCTGTGGACGAAGGGCTAGTAGTTCCAGTATTACCATTTGCCGATCAAATGTCGTTTGCTCAAATAAATTCAGAAGTACGTGAACTTGCAGGAAAAGCTAGAGACAGAAAGCTTACCCCTCAAGAAATGGAAGGAAGTACGTTCACCGTTTCTAACTTAGGAATGTTTGGCATAAAAGAATTCACATCGATTATTAACCAGCCGAACTCAGCAATTCTTTCTGTGGGTGCAATAGAACAAAAGCCTGTAGTTAAAGATGGTGAAATTAGAGTTGGAAATAGAATGACGGTAACCTTAGCTTGTGATCACCGTACGGTAGATGGAGCAACAGGTGCTAAGTTCTTACAAACGTTGAGAACTTATATCGAAAACCCAATAACTATGTTTGTATAATTTGCTTGCAAACATAATATAAAATGATAGCGCATTCTTATTGTTAAGGATGCGCTATCTTATTTTAAGAATTATGCCTAATTTTATTGTACTATGCAAAAAAATATAATCGTAACAGGAACTAGTCGAGGAATAGGGCTAGCCTTAGTAAAACATTTTTCGGATAACGGACATAGAGTATTAGCTCTATCTCGTTCTCCGGAAAAACTTGAAAAACTCAATCTACCTAATACAAAAGCATTGGCTTTTGATATTACCCAAGAAAATGACCATAAATCGGCATTGAAATTTGTACAGGAAAACTGGACAAAGGTAGATGTCTTAATTCATAATTCCGGTGCTATAGTAAACAAGCCTTTCACAGAAATTAGTACCGAGTCGTTCCGGTACGTTTACGAAGTAAATGTAATAGGCGTTGCTGCTTTCACCAAAGAATTGCTACAAGTATTACATAAAGATAGCCATGTAGTTTGTATAAGTAGCATGGGCGGAATTCAGGGCAGTGTAAAGTTCCCTGGCCTTAGTGCCTATAGCAGTAGCAAAGCTGCAGTTTTAAGCTTGGTAGAGCTATTGGCCGAGGAGTATAAAGAAAGTGGGCCTAGTTTTAATGGTCTTGCTTTAGGTGCAGTACAAACTGAGATGCTAGAAGAAGCTTTCCCAGGATATAAAGCTCCTTTATCTCCAAATGAAATGGCAACATATATTGCAGACTTCTCATTGACTGGAGCAAAGTATTACAACGGTAAAATATTACAAGTTTCTAGTACAACCCCATAATATGTAAGTCTATCTATGCCAAAGGTCTTAGCTAAATATATTCCGAAAAATGCAGTACAACCAATGTTCGAAGTTATCAAGGAGACAAATGTCTACTTGAGAATAGTAAATCAGCGGTATACTCGACATGGGGACTATAAACGCCTTCCAAATGGACAACATCAAATTACTATAAACGCAAACCTCAACCCATATAAATTCTTAATTACGCTAGTTCATGAATTGGCTCATCTAGTTGCATTTTCGCATTATGGAAGAAGAATAAAACCACATGGAAAGGAGTGGAAAAACACTTTTAAACAAATGATGTTACCA
Source organism: Flavobacteriaceae bacterium (assembly GCA_035302145.1). GTDB lineage: Bacteria > Bacteroidota > Bacteroidia > Flavobacteriales > Flavobacteriaceae > JAJYTI01. The sequence goes on from DATGSX010000070.1 coordinate 12,729, forward strand.
CTTCTTCGAGAGGAAATATTCCCAAAAGAATTATTACCTTTATTGTTTCGTCACTTTGAAAATCCAACAGCTACTACCGACACAGATCAAATGTTAGCGTACGCCTTAAAACAATACGATCCACCAAATGATTTGGACTTTGTGTTTCAGCTACCACTTGGCTCCTATTTCAAACTATACAACGGTAGGGTGTTCAAACGTGGTAATCGACGAGTAAAACGATATGAATGCATAGAGGTTAAAACAGGAAGGGTTTACCTTTTTGACCCAAATGCAGAGGTTAAACTATTAAAAACTAAGAATGGATAAGAATAACTACGCTTTAATTATGGCTGGTGGTATTGGCTCACGCTTTTGGCCGGTTAGCAAGGAGAACCTACCAAAACAATTTCACGATATGCTAGGTTCAGGACAGAGCCTATTGCAACGCACTTTTTCTAGAATGCAAAAGGTAGTTCCAACAGAAAATATACGGATTCTAACGAACGAGATATATCTTGAACTAACACTAGAACAACTACCTGAGCTAAAACCAAAACAGATTATTCTAGAACCAACGATGCGAAATACGGCACCATGTATTCTAATGGCCGCACTAAAAGTAAAAAAGGAAAACCCTAATGCTGTCATGCTCATCGCACCTAGTGATCATTGGATTGAAGAAGAGGATAAGTTTAAACTAGATATTCTAACATGTTTTGATGCCTCAAAAGACCAGGACAAACTCCTTACTTTGGGTATTAAACCATTATTTCCTAATACTGGTTACGGATATATTGAAAGCGGCTTGGAAGCAAATGACCCCATTCAAAAAGTAAAACAATTTCGAGAAAAACCAGACTACGAAACGGCCAAAAAATTCTTAGCTGCAGGTAATTTTGTTTGGAATGCTGGCATTTTTATTTGGTCGGTTAAAAGCATTACCAAGGCATTTAAAAATCATTTACCCACAATGTACAACCTGTTTTCTGCAGGAAACGAAGCTTATAACACTCCTAAAGAATCCTCGTTTGTTTTGAAAACATATCCAAAAGCCGAAAACATTTCTATTGATTACGGTATCTTAGAAAAAGCAGAAAATGTTTATGTGTTGCAAGCGCACTTTGATTGGAGCGATTTAGGAACCTGGGGGTCATTACACGATAAGCTGGATAAAGATAATAATGCCAATGCAGTGGTTCGCGCAGAGCATTTCTTTACCGACTCCACTAATAATATTGTCTATACCGATAAGGAAAAGTTAGTGGTACTAGATGGAATAAATGATTATATTGTAGTGGATAATAATGATGTATTACTCCTTTATCCAAAGGAAAAAGAACAAAACATCAAAGAGCTTTTACAAGCTATAGAAGACAAATACGGAAATAAATATAGCTAAATGGAAAACTTAAAAAATAACAATAAGCCGGAAGACTCTGCTGCAGAAAAAGAGTTTGAAGCAGTAAAACTCAATACGTGGCAAAACATCAAGAAGTTCTTTATAGAACTTTTTGATATACATACCGATTCCGATCGCGATGCAACAATTGAAGCTGTTAAAAAGGAAATTTCTTTTAAAGGTCATACTGTTTGGATATTAATTTTCTCTATTTTCATCGCTTCCATTGGTCTCAATGTTAGTAGTGCTGCCGTAGTGATTGGTGCGATGCTTATCTCACCTTTAATGGGACCTATAGTGGGCATAGGAGTTTCTGTAGCCATAAACGACGTTGTAACCATGCGACGATCTTTAATAAACCTTGGTGTAATGGTTTCTTTAAGTGTTTTAACAGCATTCCTATACTTTAAGCTATCGCCATTAACCAAAGAAACACCCGAGCTTATTGCGCGAACATATCCGACTATATTAGATGTTTTAATAGCCATATTTGGTGGCTTAGGATTGATTGTTGCTAAAACAAAAAGTGGAACGATTGCCAGCGTAATTTTTGGGGTGGCTATTGCTACCGCATTAATGCCTCCTTTATGTACTGTAGGATATGGTTTGGCAGTTGGAAATGCTTCCTATGCTGGAGGAGCATTATATCTTTTCTCTATAAATGCTGTATTTATAGCGCTATCGGCCTTTATTGTTTCAAAAGTCTTGCGATTTCCTTTGGTTAGATATGCTAATAGTAAGCGTCGTAAAAGAACTGCTCAAATAGCTAGCTTAATCGCTATTGCTGTTATGATACCAAGTGTTTGGCTTTTCATGAAACTATTAGATAAGCAAGTATTTGAGAACAAAACCGAAGAGTTCGTGAAAACGATAATAAAATACGAAGGTGCAGAAGTAGTTAAATTTACACACGATTACAAATCCCGAAATATAGATGTTTATCTAATCGGACGGCCAGTTCCAAAAGCAAAAATAAACGAATGGCTTAAAAGCCTACAAGAAACTGAAAAATTACATGAAGTAGAACTTAGGATTTTCCAGGGTGCCGATCAAAGTGGCGAAATGGCAGAAAGACTTTCTGGAGAAGTAAGAGCTGGTATATTAGAAGATTTATATGTAAGAAATGAACAGCTAATCCAAGACAAGGATAAGAGAATTCGCTTTTTAGAGGATGAGTTAGCATTTATGAAAATAAAAACCGTGCCTTTTAAACAGCTTAGCGAAGAGTTAAGAATCAATTACGATGGATTGGAAAGCTTTGGATATTCGGATAGAGTCTTGACAAATTTCGAGAAAACTGATACGATTCCAGTAATTAGTCTTGCTTGGAAAAAGGGTATTCCTTTAAGCCAACAAGATAAAGAAGCAGAAAAGATTGAGAAATGGATGAAATTGAAAATGAAATTAGACACCCTCGTAATCGAGCGACCATAAAAACATTCTTAATTTAAAAGGGGCCTTAGGGCTTAAGATTCTGTACCTCTCTAATCTTTTTAAATAAATTGGAAGAGTAAACAAAATCTATTACGTCTTCATTTTCGGTAGAGAAGATGTCTTGATTACTACCTTGCCAAACTAATTTACCATCTTTAAGCAAAACGACTTTTTCACCAATTTCCATTACGGAATTCATATCATGAGAAACGACCACGGTTGTGATGTCGTACTCATGAGTTATTTCTTGAATTAAATTATCGATTAGTGTTGCTGTTTTAGGATCTAATCCAGAGTTTGGTTCGTCGCAAAAAAGATATTTTGGTTCGTTTACGATTGCTCTAGCAATAGAAACACGCTTTTGCATACCACCCGATATTTCGGCAGGAAACTTCTTGTTTACATCTTCTAAATCTACTCGTTTCAACACTAAATTCACTCGCTCTAGCATCTCACTTCTCCTTTGATTAGTAAACATTCGTAAAGGGAACATAACATTCTCTTCGATATTCATAGAGTCAAACAAAGCACCCCCCTGGAAAAGCATACCAACATCTTCTCTAAGCAATCGCTTTTGTTCATCGTCCATGTCTTGAATTGCTTTATCTTGATAATATATTTTACCTTTATCTGGCTCAAAGAGTCCCAGTAAACATTTAAGCATTACTGTTTTACCACTACCACTTTGACCAATTATCAAATTGGTTTTCCCTCTCTCGAAGCTAGTAGTTATTCCCTTTAGAACTTCTTGCTCTCCAAATCCCTTGTATATATTTTCTACTCGTATCATATCAGCTTAAAAGAAGTTGTGTAATAATATAGTTAGCAGCGATTATTAAAATACTAGTCCATACAAACGAATTTGTACTTGCTTTTCCTACCTCCAGTGCACCACCTTTCATATAATATCCTTGCCAGGACGGAACCGTTGCCAAAATAAATGCAAAAACGAAACTTTTAATAAAGGCATATACTAAATGCCAAGTTATAAAGTCCATTTGTATACCAATAATAAAATCCGTGAAAGTCACAAATCCGCCATATACAGAAGCAACCCCTCCACCTACAATACCTAAAAACATAGAGATTGCTATTACTGCTGGAAATAATAGCATGGCTATTATTTTCGGAAACACTAAATAGTTTAAGGAATTCACTCCCATTACCTCCAGAGCATCTATCTGCTCAGTAACTCGCATAGAGCCAATGCTAGATGTAATAAAAGATCCGGCCTTACCAGCCATTATAATAGCTACAAAAGTTGGTGAAAATTCCAATATTATGGATTGTCTAGTTGCAAAACCAACAAGTGTTTTAGGAAGTAATGGATTGTCCATGTTAAGTGCAGTTTGAATAGCAACAACTCCCCCAACAAAGAAAGAAATAAAGGATACGATATATAAAGAATCTAATATCAAGTCATTTATCTCTTTAAATATTAACTCACGTAAAACCGAACCTTTAGTAAATCCACTAAAAGTCTGCTTTAACATATTAAAATATGACCCGATATCTTCTACGTATCGTATAACTCTCATAAACTTTTCTGTTGTATAACTGTGTATCTAACACGTTTAATACTCAAAAATACATATTAACTAGTTATTCGCTACCTATTTTGACCTTAAGATAGGTTTGAGCAATACCTTTCCATCTATACTTTCGAATAAACCGTCCTTGTTCTTTAGTTATTAAAAAAGGTTCTCTGCTAATAAATGCTTTTAGATAACCAAGCATACTGTACCAAAAATATTTTAAACTCTTGCGTCGAACAGAGAGTTTAGCAGTGGCCAAGAATGTAAGTATGCATCTATATCGCATTTGATAAAATGCTTTTCCTTGATTAAATCTAGATGCTTTATGGTAACTATGTCCAGTAGGTTTAAAATGTTTTACTTTTAATTCTGGAATAGTCTTCAACTTCCAATTATAATATAGAGCTAGCATTTCATCTAAGGTGTCCCAACCCATAGCTGGTATCAATCCACCTATTTCTTTGTAACACTCCTTACGATATGCTTTAAGAGCACCACGTATATGATCAGAACCAGTTAGATTCTCCAACTCCCACTTTTCTTTTCTTTGAATATAACAAAATCCACCAACCAACCCTAACTTAGGGTTGGAAGTGAACGCATCCATTATAGTTTCTAAATAGTTTTCTGGGAATATTAAATCAGCGTCGAACTTACAGATTATATCGTAGTTATCGTCTAAAGAATTTAAACCATAAAGAAATGCATGCACTACTTTACTTCCTGGAAGATGTTGATTTTCAAAATCAGTTTTTCGAGTGGATATGAAATCGTATTTTGAAGTAAACTTTTGCAAAATATCAGGTGTAGCATCGGTAGAGTTATCGTCTACAACACAAATTTTTGTCGGTAAATATGTTTGCGCTACTAAAGACTCTAATGTTGCACCAATATACGCTGCCTCGTTATATGCAGGAATAACAATATATATGCGCATGTCTTATTCGGTTAATTGCTTCGTTACTTTGGTTAGGATAGCTATAATTTAAAAAAATAGAGGCTTTTACATCTTATTGTTATTAAGTTAAAAGCCTCTCTTATGTTATATTACTAAGTGTAGTTTTTACGGTATAACTTATGGCATTTGGTACACCATTGCATTTATATTCATACCTGCACCAACACTAGCAAAAAGAATGACATCGCCAGACTTTAAGCTATGATTATCATAGTATCCATTTATCACTCTATCGTATAAAGTTGGAATAGTAGCTACACTTGAATTCCCAAGCTCACCTATACTCATTGGCATAATATCCTTAGGTACATCCATTTTATATTTTCTATAGAAACGTTTTACTATAGCATCATCCATTTTTTCATTGGCTTGATGTATGAGAATTTTCTTCAAATCTTTAATATCATGTCCGCTACGATCCAAACACTCACTCATAGCTTGAGGAACATGAGTTAAAGCAAACTCATAAATTTTGCGTCCGTACATTTTAATGTACCTTCTATTGTCTTTTACTTCTTGCTTATTAGAGCTTCCGAAGTAGATGAAATGAGCTTCTTCAAAAGCATAAGTCGCGCTGCCATGTGTAAGGATTCCTCCTTCTTTTACATCTGGTTTAGACTCGATAACTACTGCACCTGCTCCATCGCTATAAATCATAGAATCGCGGTCGTGTTTATCCACGACTCGAGATAAAGACTCTGCACCTATTACCAAACATTTTTTGGCAATTCCTGAACGGATAAAAGAATTCGACTGAATAACTGCTTCCAACCATCCAGGACATCCGAAAAGAATATCGTAAGCAACACATTTTGGATTTTTAATTCCTAGCTTATGTTTAACACGTGCCCCTAGGCTAGGTACGGTATCACTCTGCGAAGAATCAACTTGCAAATCACCATAGTTATGTGCAACAATAATGTAATCTAACTCTTCTTTATCTATACCTGCATCGGCAATAGCTTTTTCAGCTGCAAAGAAAGCCATATCGGAAGTAACCAGATCTTCCTTTAAATATCTTCTTTCTTCAATCCCTGTTATTTCTCGGAATTTATCTACAACCAATTGGCCAGTCGTTTCAATTAGACTGCCATCTGGATTGTAGAATTCATTTCCTTCAAAAGTCTCATTCTTTCTGACTTTTGTAGGGATGTAGCTTCCACTTCCTGTTATAATTACTTTCATAATTGTAATTTATAAAACTTTAATATAATTCTTTTATATAAAAAGAAAAACCTCCTTAACTAAAAGTAATTTTAGCAAGGAGATTCTCATTAATTTAACTAAGCCTCCATATATACCTCTATCGGATCGCAAGTACACATTAAGTTTCTATCTCCATAAGCCTCGTTTACTCTACGTACGCTAGGCCAGAACTTATTTTCTTTTAAATATGGCAAAGGAAATGCAGCCTTTTCTCTACTGTATGGATACTCCCAGGCATCACTTGTTAGCATAGATAAAGTATGAGGTGCATTCTTAAGCACGTTGTTGTCATCATCTTCTGTTGCCTCTTGAATTTCAAAGAAAATAGACTCCATAGCCTCACAGAATCTATCCAACTCCTCTTTGCTTTCACTTTCTGTAGGCTCTATCATTAATGTACCCGCAACTGGGAAGGAAACTGTTGGTGCATGGAATCCATAATCCATTAATCTCTTAGCAATATCAGCTACTTCTATACCATTTGCTTTAAATGGTCTACAGTCTATAATCATCTCATGTCCTGCATGCCCATTCTCGCCCTCGTACAGTACTTGGTAACCAGTTTTTGCAAGCTTAGCCTTAATGTAGTTAGCATTAAGTATGGCTATTTCCGTAGCTCTTTGTAAACCTGCTTGCCCTAATAGGTTTATGTATCCGTATGAAATGATAGACACTAATGCGCTTCCCCATGGTGCCGCAGAAATTGAAAACTCTGATTTTTCACCACCAGTTTTAATCACCGGATTGGTAGGTAAGAAAGGTTTCAATTGTTTTGCTACACAAATAGGTCCAACGCCTGGCCCTCCTCCACCATGTGGAATAGCAAAGGTTTTATGAAGGTTTAAGTGACATACATCAGCACCAATTATACCAGGATGAGTAAGTCCTACCTGAGCATTCATATTAGCACCATCCATGTATACCTGACCTCCATTATCATGTACAATTTGGGTGATTTCTTTTATTGCAGATTCATATACCCCATGAGTAGATGGGTAAGTAATCATAATAGCAGAAAGGTTATCTTTATGCTCTTCCGCCTTTTTTCTTAAATCTTCTACATCGATATTTCCTTCTTCCGTAGACTTAACTACCACAACCTTCATACCTGCCATTACTGCCGACGCTGGGTTAGTTCCGTGTGCAGATGCTGGAATTAAACAAATATTACGATGGTGATCCCCACGCGATTCATGGTAGGATTTTATAGCTAAGAGTCCAGCATATTCACCTTGTGCTCCAGAGTTTGGCTGAATAGAAGTCGCGGCAAATCCAGTAATGATGCTAAGCTGTTTCTCCAGTTTTTTAATCAATTGCTGATATCCTTCTGCTTGATCTAATGGCACAAACGGATGAATACTCCCCCAACGCGGATCGGTTATTGGGAACATCTCCGTTGCTGCATTGAGTTTCATTGTACAAGACCCTAAAGAAATCATAGAATGATTCAACGCTAAGTCCTTACGTTCTAAGCGTTTAATATAACGCATCATTTCTGTTTCACTATGGTAAGAGTTAAACACCTCTTGTTGTAAGAAGGAATCCTTACGCAAGTTAGTATCTGCTATTGCTTTCTTATCGGTAATTAGTTCGGTAATTTTGCCTGGCTCTTTCTTAACTGCCTCACCAAATACCGCTAGAATTTTATTTAAATCCTTTATTGTGGTTGTTTCATTTACCGATATAGAAACGGTGTTTTCATCAGGGTAGTAGAAGTTTATTCCATTAGCCTCTGCCAAATACTTCACTTTACTTGCATCCGTTTCAATTTGAATTGTATCGAAATAGTGCACATTCTTTTGGTTTAATCCTAAACCTTCTAGTGCATCTGCTAAGGTTACTGCAGAAGCATGTACTTTATCTGCAATATAGGTTAGCCCTTTTGGTCCGTGATATACAGCATACATTCCTGCCATTACAGCTAATAATACCTGTGCTGTACAGATATTGGAAGTAGCTCTATCACGTTTTATATGCTGCTCACGTGTTTGAAGCGCCATTCGAAGTGCGTAATTCTCATCTACATCTTTAGATACACCGATGATACGTCCTGGTATACTTCGTTTATACTCATCTTTTGTTGCAAAGTAAGCCGCATGTGGCCCTCCGTAACCTAAAGGAATTCCAAATCTTTGAGTGGTTCCTACAACCACGTCTGCTCCAATTTTACCTGGTGACTCTAAAGTAACTAAACTCAGTATGTCCGCTGCAAAAGCTATTTTAATATCAGCTTCTTTAGCCTTATTTACAAATTCTTTATAATCGAAAATAGCACCAAATTTACCAGGATATTGTAAAATAGCACCAAAGAATTGTTCATCAAAATCGAATTCCTCGTGATTACCAACCACCACTTCAATACCAATTGGATTTGCTCTAGTAGTTAATAGTGCTAATGTTTGAGGTAATATTTGATCAGAAACAAAAAACTTATTGGCTTTCGATTTCTTTTTAGGTCTACTACGCAACGCAAAAAGCATTGTCATGGCTTCTGCTGCTGCAGTAGCTTCGTCAAGCAAAGATGCATTTGCTAACTCCATTCCAGTTAGTTCTGCCACTACTGTTTGGAAATTCAGCAAGGCTTCTAATCTACCTTGTGCAATTTCTGCTTGGTAAGGAGTATAGGCCGTATACCACCCTGGATTTTCCAATATATTTCTTTGAATAACAGACGGAGTATTACTCGCATGATATCCTAATCCGATATAGGTTTTAAATATCTTGTTTTTAGAAGCCAAGTCATTTACATGTTCAAGATATTCTTGCTCACTTAAACCGTGAGTAATGTCTAATGGCTTATCAAGACGAATATTGGTAGGTATAGTTTCGTCTATTAATTGTGATATTGAGGAAACCCCAATAGTATCGAGCATTTCTTGCACATCACTTGGACGTGGACCGATATGTCTTAAAGAAAAAGAATCTGTGTTCATTACAAAAAGGATTTATTTTGCATGCAAAAATACAAATTTTATATTAGGTACCTTCGCTATAATTATCAAAAGGGTAGCTTACATATAATATATAAAGGGTCTATATAAAGCAAGGTAATACGCTTTATTCTAATTGATTGGTATTAACAGGTAGGGAACATTAAACATCGGAGGTTTTACCTAACTCCGATTCAATTTCACTTTGCATTTGGGCTTTTATATCTGGGTCTAGTTTTTCCAGTTTAGAATGCACTTGCTTGGTAAGCTTACGATTATTTCGAACATATTCGCGACAAGATTTACAAAAAATAATATGTAGTACTAAGCAGAACTTTTCGCGGAAGCTTGCTTCGTTATACTGTGCTTTATCGCAGGTAGTGCAGGCATTATCACATTTTATAATTCGCCACATATTTATATCCAATTTTTCTGAAGACACTCCATCATTGCTTTTCTAGCACGATGGACAATTACCCATAGATTAGACGGAGTAATATCAAATTCATTACAAATTGCTTCGGTTTCGTAGTTTTCAATTGTACGTAACCGGAAAATTTCAGCATGGGTTTCATCGAGTGTATCCAGACATTCCAATATTGCAGCCCCTAATTCTTTGTTTTCAATTACGTCACTTATATTCAAGTTTCGCTCATCTTCTACACGCTGCTCTAGCCAATCACCTTCTTGTTCCTCATCATGCCAATCTACTCGAACCTCAGCAGATCCTTTTATAGTGTTTTTTCGTCGATAATGATCTATTATTTTGTGTTTTAATATAGCTATTAGCCATGTACGCTCGGTAGACTTTCCCTTAAAGTTGTTTTTAGATCGCAGTGCTGCCAGGAAGGTTTCGGAAACGATATCTTGCGCAATTTCGTGATCATTTACACGTACAATAGTATAATTGTACATGTAATTGGCGTACCTCTTAACCCACTTATCCGGTTCTAATCTATTTTTAGGCATATACTATTTTCATATCCATTTTTAACATCACAAGTTAGAGAAAGTTCGGAACTTACTAAAGTCTAAATACAAAAAACTACGCTCCATCTATAGATGGAGCGTAGTTTATAAAAGTAAACACAATCGTATTATGCATCTTTTAATAAGGACCTAGAAATAACAATTTTTTGAATCTCACTAGTTCCTTCATATATCTGCGTAATTTTCGCATCTCTCATAAGTCGCTCTACATGGTATTCTTTCACATAACCATTACCACCGTGAATTTGTACTGCCTCGGAAGTAACATCTACAGCAGTTTGTGAAGCATATAATTTCGCCATAGCACTACTCATATCGTAACTAAGGCCTTGATCTTTTTCCCATGCAGACTTCATAATTAAGTGCCTTGACGCTTCAATTGAAACCAACATATCGGCTAGCTTAAATGCAATTGCTTGATGGTTACAAATCGGTGTGCCAAAAGCCTCTCTTATTTTGGAGTAATCTCTTGCTAATTCATATGCTCCAGATGCTATCCCAAGTGCTTGCGCTGCAATACCTATACGACCACCACTTAAAGTTTTCATGGCAAATTTAAATCCAAATCCATCTTCGCCAATTCTATTTTCCTTTGGCACTTTTACATCATTAAAGTTTAATGTATGGGTATCGCTCCCGCGAATTCCAAGCTTATCTTCTTTAGGCCCTATTTCAAAACCATCCCATCCTTTTTCTACAATAAAAGCATTTATACCACGATGTCTTTTCTCTTTATCGGTTTGTGCCATAACAAGATAGTAATCGGCTGAACCACCATTGGTAATCCAGTTTTTCGTACCGTTTAGTACATAATGATCACCTTTGTCTATAGCTGTTGTACGCTGTGAAGTAGCGTCGCTACCAGCCTCTGGCTCACTCAAACAAAATGCACCAAGTGCCTCACCCGTAGCAAGTTTTGTTAGGTATTTTTGTTTTTGCTCTTCTGTACCATATGTCTCCAACCCCCAGCAAACTAAGGAGTTGTTTACCGACATTATTACTGAGCAAGAAGCATCTACCTTACTGATTTCCTCCATAGCTAATACGTAAGAAACAGTATCCATACCACCTCCTCCATACTTAGGATCAACCATCATACCTAGAAAGCCCAGTTCGGCCATTTTCTTTACTTGTTCTTTTGGGAAGCTTTGATTCGTATCTCGCTCAATAACGCCTGGAAGTAATTCATTCTTAGTAAACTCTCGCGCTGCCTCGCGTATCATTAAGTGCTCCTCTGAAAGTTTGAAGTCCATATTTTATTTAATTTAATTATTTTCAATTTATGTTTAGCAAATATAGCTTTTAATTAGATTACTATCAATTTCTATCTTTATTTGAAACAAAAATTATTTCCCAACCAAGAAATCAAATGATTCCATTAAAATCTCAGTAAAACATTTTAAAACCATTTAAAACAATAAGATTTATACAAACCGTTACTATAAAAATTAAAAATAACCTGAAAAGCACAGCATTAGTATGTATATTTAATGGATTTATTTTATAAGGATTATTACTAGTCATAAACAACAATATTACATGAAAGCATTCTTTCTGATTTTTATCTTATTAACATTTAGTGCTTGTAAAACCAAAACTGAATCCATCACCCATCATCCAGTTAAACTAATGAAAACTGAGTGTCCTAAGGAAGGTGAGTGCTCTATCTTACTATTAGAAAATAAACAGCTAGTATTGAAGACAGAGGAAACAACTGGAAATATTTATCCGGAAGTTACAAATGGGAGTAGTTTAGTTGTTGTATTTAGCTATAGTGAAAATGCACCTAAAGGTATTGTAGATGGAAACTACACTGAAACAATACATTTCGAAATTCCAAAAGAATTCAGTGAACTGAACAAAAAAAACTATGAATTAGCCGATGTTCAACTTCTATATGGAAAGCAATGCTTTTGCGAAGATGCTGGATATTATAAGGTGACAAAAGGTAAGCTTATAGCAAATAAAAAAGATGCGAATATCTATTTAAACCTGACCTTCCAAATAGATGGCATAAACTCTAAAGTCTATCATATAATAGAAACTATAGAACTAAATTAACCTGTTTATTTATAAGCGTTTCCCCTCATTGATTATTAGGCAGTTAATCTAGCTTTATTACATCAACAACGCTGAAAATAAATGACATAAATCCAAAACCCAAAGAGTACAAATAACAGCAAAATTAGTGTTACCATCCATCATTAATGAGTATACTCCAAAAGATCAGCTAGTTCAGATTGACTGGTGCAGTATTTAGCAATGATCGTTACGCGTTAGAGACTGCGATTAAAGCATTAGAAAATGCAGCTGGAAACTTCTATGTAAACGACAAACCAACAGGTGCTGTGGTAGGGAAACAACCATTTGGTGGTGCTAGAAAAAGCGGTACCAACGATAAAGCTGGAAGCAAGCAAAACCTATACAGATGGATATCACCACGTTTAATAAAAGAGACTTTTGTTTCGCCAGATGATTACAGATACCCTTATTTAGGTTAGACTATTTAGGATAAAATCTGATTAAAAAAGCTGTCTCATTAATTTTGAGACAGCTTTTTTATTTAAAATGGCTTTATCATTTTATTTTTACCGTTGTGCAGGTAGTGGCAAATAAACTACGCTCTTCGTTTCGAAGAATTCTTCTTCAAAAACTTCACTTAATGGAATTACCTCTGCCTCTGGAAAACCTTGAAGCTCTTCTGTTAAATCACCACCTTTTAAATATAGAATTCCGTTGGCAAATGCATGCTGATGATTGTTGTGTGTTTTTTTATTCACCCAGCGAACAAATGTCTCCATCTGCGCAACTGCTCGGCTTACAATAAAGTCGTATTTATCTTTAATTTTCTCTGCTCTTCCATGTGTAGTTTTCACATTAGTCAATCCTAACCCTTCCACCACTTCGTCTACCACTTTTATTTTCTTTCCGATACTATCCACTAAGTGGAATTTTGTCTCAGGAAACAATATTGCCAAAGGGATACCTGGAAAACCACCACCAGTACCTACATCCAAAACCTTTGCGCCTGGTTCAAATGACATTATTTTTGCGATTCCCATAGAATGCAAGACATGACGTAGATATAATTCATCAATATCTTTTCTAGAAACTACGTTTATCTTAAGATTCCAATCTTTATAAAGTCCCTCCATTTTAGCAAATTGTTCTTTCTGCTTAAGAGTTAAATCAGGAAAATATTTCAGTATCTCGTTCATAACAATAATTATATTTGGCAAAAATAGTGTTTATTAACAAACATTTCCATCCATAATAGATGTTTATGCAGAACAAGTTGGTTATCTTTGGTACTTATTAATACAGAACAATTCAAGTGAGTAAAACGAATATTAGATTTTCCAGGAACGATTCCGCAAAGTTCTTCCGAACTTTAAATCGAAGAGTTAACAATTATTTTAAAGATAACAATTTAGAGAAAAGTGGAAATTGGAAATTGCATTTAAAATCCATCTGCATGTTTGCCATTTTCCTAACCCCTTATTTTTTATTATTAACAATTGAGCTGCCAGGTTGGGCCCAATTCCTTCTAACCATTGTAATGGGTATTGGAATGGCAGGAGTAGGCATGAACGTTATGCACGATGCCAACCATGGCTCCTATTCGAGTAAAAAATGGGTGAATAAATTATTGGGCAGCAGTATGTATATACTAGCTGGTAATGTATACAATTGGCAGGTGCAGCACAACGTACTTCATCATACCTATACAAATGTCCATGGATTGGACGATGATATAGATGCAGGATTAATAATCCGCTTTAACAAACACGCCGACTGGCGCTGGTTTCATAAATACCAACATTTATATTTCGTAATATTATATGGTTTAATGACCTTCAATTGGGCATTGGTATCCGATTATAAGCAAACTAAAAAATATTTAGCTAGAAAATTGAGCTATGGTGAAATGCCAAAGCCAATTAGACAATGGAGTATACTGGTTATTACTAAAATTCTTTACCTAACCGTATGGATTGTAATACCCTTATTAGTACTGGATATCGCTTGGTGGAAAGTGATTTTAGGCTTTTTTGTTATGCATTATACTGCTGGGCTTATATTAAGTATTATCTTCCAATTAGCGCATGTAGTTGAATCATCGGAAATGCCACAGCCAGACGATGAAGGAAATTTAAAAAACACATGGGCCATTCACCAGCTTTATACCACAGTAAACTTTGCCAGAAACAATTGGTTTATTAATTGGTATTCTGGGGGATTGAATCATCAAGTAGAACATCATATATTTCCAAATATTAGCCATATACACTACAAAGGAATTTCAGAAATTGTAAAAGAAACTGCACAGGAGTTTGAACTCCCTTATCTAGAGTACAAAACAACAAGAAAAGCAATTCTATCTCACGTAAAACACCTTCGTAGGATGGGAATGCAACCAGAAGCAGCTATTTAACTGAGAAATTTATAATGAATAAGAATTTATCTAAACGAGTTAATGAAATGACTACCTCGGCTACACTTGCTATGGCAGCAAAAGCTAGAGAGTTAAAAGAGACAGGAAAAGATATTATAAGCCTAAGCTTAGGAGAACCAGACTTTGCCATTCCTGAATACATAAAAGATGCAGCTATTCAAGCTATAAAGGACGATTATCACTCGTATCCACCTGTTGATGGTTATACAGAATTAAAGCAGGCTATAATCACTAAATTTAAACGCGACAATAACTTAGACTATAAGCCAGCACAAATAGTAGTGTCTACTGGTGCTAAGCAATCTTTAGCAAATATAGTTATGGCACTGGTAAACGAGGGGGATGAAGTAATTTTACCTAGCCCATATTGGGTAAGCTATTCCGACATGACCCAATTATTTGGGGGAGTACCAAAAGTTATTCCAAGTAGTTTAGAGTCTGACTTTAAAATAACACCAGACCAACTAGAAGCAGCAATTACATCTAAAACTAAGATGGTATTGTTTAGTTCACCTTGTAACCCAAGTGGGTCGGTATATTCAAAAGATGAGTTACGCGCTTTGGCCGATGTATTGGTGAAGTACCCTAACATTATTGTAGTCAGTGATGAAATATACGAGCATATCAATTTCTTCGGTGAACATGCATCTATGGCTCAATTTGATGATATGTATGATAGGACTGTTGTGGTTAACGGAGTATCCAAAGCATTCTCTATGACAGGATGGCGAATAGGATACTTGGCTGGACCAGAGTGGATTGCTAGAGCATGTAACAAACTACAAGGCCAAATTACTAGTGGAGCTAATGCTATAGCACAACAAGCTACCATTACTGCATTAGAAAATCCGCCTTCAAAAATTCAGTACATGGTCGATGCTTTTAAGGAAAGAAGACAGCTAATGCTAGACTTATTGAATGATATTCCAGGATTCTCTTGTAACGAACCTCAAGGTGCTTTTTATGTTTTTCCTGATATTTCGGATTTTATTGGAAAAGAGATTAATGGGGTAAAAATAAATAATGCATCCGACTTATCCTTATACTTGTTAGAACACGCCAATGTAGCTACCGTAACGGGCGAAGCGTTTGGTTCACCTAATTGCATTAGGATGTCATACGCCACTTCTAATGAAGAAATAACAGAAGCGATGCGTCGTATAAAAGAAGCAGTAAGCTAGATACTAAATACATTAACAAAAGTTTAAAACCTGCATTTGTTTAGAACAAATGCGGGTTTGTCTTTTGCGATAAGAAAGAATAACCTCTTGTTATCTTATTCTTTAGCCCTATATCTTTTTCCAGAAATAAGGAGTAAAAAGTATCAATACAGTAAACAGCTCTAACCTTCCTAGTAACATTAAGAATGTAGCCCACCATTTTGCCGTAACGGAATACTCTATAAAGTCATTATTGAGTTCTCCATAAGCACCACCAACATTTCCTAGAGTAGAAGCTACACTAGCGATTGCATCCTTTGGCTGTATACCTAAAGCAGTAAAAACTAATACGCCAACTACAAAGGTTAAGGTAAATAGGGTAAAGAAGGCAAGTATTTTTGATACGATATTATCATCCACAGCCTTTTTGTTATAGCGTACAGGTAATACAGCTCTTGAATGGAAAGCTCTACGGAACTCCAAAATACCATTCTTTATCAATATTAAGTGACGTACTAATTTTATACCACCAGAAGTAGACTGTGCAGATCCTCCTAGAAACATTAGGGCGAAAAAAAGTATGGATATAAAAGTCGTCCAGGTTTCATGTGGTGCACTAACAAAACCAGTAGTGGTAATTATAGAAACAGTTTGAAAAAAAGCATGGCGAGTAATCTCAACATAGCCCATAATACGATCTTCCATCGTCATCAAGTGTGCAACCATAAATACTAGGACTATTATAGAAAACCCAAATAATAC
This sequence comes from Flavobacteriaceae bacterium, assembly GCA_035302145.1. Classification (GTDB taxonomy): domain Bacteria; phylum Bacteroidota; class Bacteroidia; order Flavobacteriales; family Flavobacteriaceae; genus JAJYTI01. The sequence continues at coordinate 29,541 of DATGSX010000070.1, forward strand.
AGTTAGATACATTTTAAATTCATCATCGGCAAACACTTTTCTAAATTTCCCTTTTAGTGCATAGTAGCTTAAAATAAAGTTCATACCTCCCAAAAACATAAACACCATTACAATTAACTGCACCAAAGGCATGTCATTGTAATAAGCAATACTATCGTTCTTAGTGGAGAATCCCCCTGTACTTACAGTGGTAAAAGCATGGTTTACAGCATCGAATAAGGTCATGCCAGCTAATTTAAGCAATATTGTTTCTATAACTGTAAACCCAATATATATAAGCCATAGTCCCTTGGCAGTATCGGTAATTCGAGGATGTAGTTTTTCCTCACCAAACACAGGTGCTTCTGCTGCAAACAGTTGCATTCCCCCTACTCCTAACATAGGTAAAATGGCAATAGCTAATACAATCATACCCATTCCCCCAATCCACTGAGTGATACTTCGCCATAGTAAAACCGCTTGAGGCACCTGTTCTACATCAGGGATAATACTTGCCCCCACCGTAGTATACCCACTCATGGTTTCGAAAAAAGCATCGGTAAACACCGGGAAAACTCCCGATGTGATATAAGGTAAAGTCCCTGTCAATGCCATTAAAATCCAACCAAAAGTTACGATTATATATCCCTCCCGTCGATAGCTCTCTATCTCATATTGTTTAAAAAAATAAAGCCCTATTGAACCCAATAAAAGAAGTGATATACTTGAGATAAGTATACCATAGAAAAATTCTTCTGAATTAAACCAACTAAAAACACTCACAGCAAGCATGAATACGCCATTGACTACAAGTAGAATACTCATAAATCTAGCTACAACATTCCAGTTTATTAAAACTCGCTTTCCCATTAATGAAATAGTTTTTCTACGTTCTTTGTAGCTTTTGGTAACGTACTAACCAAAACTCTATCCCCTTCTAGAATTTTAAATCCACCTAATGTGATTATTCCAACACCATCTCGAATTACTCCACCCACTATAGCTTCTCTTGGGAACCGAATATCTTTTATATACTTGTTACGTACTTTTGACTTTTTAGAAACCTCAAACTCTAGAATCTCTGCATGGGTGTTGCTTAATTTCGCCATAGAAACAACTTGTCCCTTTCGCACATATTTAAAAATAGAGTTAGATGCAAGTAGCTTTTTATTGATTATCGTATCTATTCCTATAGAGTACAGCAGTTCGAAATAATCAATATTCTCTACCATAGCCATGGTTTTTTTAACTCCATTAGATTTCGCTAGTAGACACGACATAATATTTGTTTCACTATCACCTGTTAAAGCAACAAACGCATCCATATCTTCTATAGACTCTTCCATCAAAAGATCGATGTTTCTTCCATCACCATTAATAACTAAACAATTTGGTAATAGATTGGCAACTTCAAAAGCCAATTCCTTATCACGTTCTATAAGCTTAACATCAACTTTTCTTTCCGATAGTTCTTTTGCTACTTGAAAACCTACTTCACTAGCTCCTAAAATCATCACGTTTTCCATTTCTACATGCTTTTGTCCTAGTGCATCGTAAAGTGTAGAAACCCCTTCCTCGGTGGTAGTGAAGTACAATTGATCACCAGCATTTAACAGCGTATCACCACGTGGAATTAAGGTTTGTCCAGTACTACTTTTCTGTACTACTATCAATACAAACTCCAAGCCGACTGTTTGTTTAGAAACTTCCTGAACTGTTTTACCTACAAACGAGGAATGTTCCTGTAAAATAACTCCTACCATCGTCAAAGCACCATCGTCAAACTTATAGTTGTCTGTAAAAACATTTTGATTTAATAGAATACTTACCTCGGCAGCTGCTAGGTACTCAGGTGAAATCAATTCATCGACCCCTATTGCTTTAAAATCTATCTCATCTTGTGCAGTAAACAATTCCGAATCACTAATCCTAGCAATAGTTTTCTTCGCCCCTAATTGTTTAGCAATACAACAGACAGTAATGTTTACAGACTCGGAAGAAGTAACCGCAATCACCATATCAGTATCGGAAACCCCAGCCTCTTTTAAAACAGACAACGAGGAAGCATCACCACGCACTACTCGTATGTCTAACTGTTGACTTACTACATCTAAAGGTTCTTTATCGACATCGATCAAGGTAATACTTTGTGACTCAAAAGAAAGAAGCTTTGACAAATGCACACCCACCTCTCCAGCTCCTGCTATAATTATTTTCATATTTGTCGTTTCTGTTGCGTAAAGTTATTAGGTAATATTTAATAATCAAGATTTATATTTATTATTTTCTATGCATAATCTTGTTTTATTATATACAAATATAAGGTTTATCTCTAGCCCATAATGGGGAATAACTCTTTGTATCTTTCATAGACTAACATTGTTCTAATTGACTAATTACTTATAGCATAATAAAAAGAATAAAAATTCTAACTACTGCTTATAAGCAGAACAAGGTAAAAATATGTAATTTTGTACGCTTAATTAGATTATGAAGAAGAAAGTTACCCCTTATAAGGATTCGGACCTGAACAAGAAAAAGCAGGTAGAGAAGATGTTTGACAACATCTCTGAAAACTACGATGGATTAAATCGTGTTATATCTTTTGGCGCTGATGTACGTTGGCGAAAAAAAGTCATTAAACAAGTATGTAACACAAATCCTAAAACCGTTTTAGATATCGCTACAGGAACAGGCGATCTTGCCATTCAATTTGCTGAAAAGCTACCCAAGGCTAGCATTACTGGTTTAGATTTATCAGAAGGCATGCTCAACATAGCTCGCAAGAAAATTGCAAATACCAATTTAGAGCAAAACCTAGAGTTTATAAAAGGAGATTCGGAAGAGTTGCCTTTTGCAGACAATAGTTTTGAAGCAGTTACAGTATCGTTTGGGATAAGAAATTTCGAAGATTTGGAAAAAGGCCTATCCGAAATAAAACGCATCTTAACACCCGGTGGTATCTTTGTTATTCTCGAGACTTCTGTACCTACAAAGTTCCCTTTTAAACAAGGCTATCACCTACATAGCAAATATCTACTTCCATGGATAGGACGGGTCTTTTCTAAAGATAAATCTGCCTATAAATACTTAAGCGAAAGTGCCTCTGCCTTTCCTTATGGGGAACGTCTAAACAATATTTTACGAGAAATTGGGTTTATAGAGGTGCAACATACTCCACAAACAATGGGGGTAGCAACTATATATAGCGCTAGTAAATAATGAAAAAAACACTCTTAGTCTTTCTTATATTCACAGGTTTTGCACAAAGCGCCATGGCGCAGTTGTTTACCAGAGAACGTATTACTAACTTAGAAAACTTTGATAAGCGAACGCTTTCATGGGGATATTTCTTAGGTTTTAACTCCTACGATTTCAAGTTTAAATACAACGAAGATTTTGGTGACAACCCTTCTACCGACATTCAGGTAAACAAACAAGCCGGGTTCAATGTTGGACTAATTGGGGATTTACGTATTAATGATTATCTAAACTTAAGATTAGAACCAGGATTATATTATAACCAACGCGACTTAATATTCCCAGGTTTTGAGGAAGAACGAGATTACCTACGCGAAGCTAAAGCAGCATACATCCACATTCCATTATTACTCAAAGTTTCTACAAAACGTATTAACAACTTTAAGCCTTTTATAATGGGGGGTATTTCTACAGCAATAAACTTATCCAACAATGCTAAAAACCCTGATGATAACGCACAAGGAGAGTTCCGAATGACCAAAAACCCTCTGTTTTATGAATTAGGATTCGGAATTGACTTTTACTTACACTACTTTAAGTTTACTCCTAGCATTCGTGGTGTTTTTGCATTGTCTAATGAGCTAGTTCCCGACAACGACCCGAATAGCCCTTGGACATCTAACATAGACTCCATGGAGTCTCGAGCTATTTTTATAAACTTCACTTTCCAGTAGTACGCTTAAATTCACTTAATAGAATTGCCGTAGCAGTAGCCACATTGAGGCTTTCTGTTTCTTGAAGTTTTCCAAAACGAGGAATACTTATTCGATTGTTTATAAGTTCTTCGATATAGGGTCGGATCCCATTGGCTTCATTGCCCATAATCAACACTGCTTTCTCTGGTAAATCCTCCTTATAAATAGAGTTACCATCCATAAATGCACCATAAATCGGGCTGTCCGTATTAGATAGATATTCATTTAGCTCTAGATACTGCACATTTACTCGTGCTAAAGACCCCATACTTGCTTGTACCACCTTTGGGTTATAACAATCTACTGTGTCTTTAGAACATAGTAGATTGGTAACTCCAAACCAATCGCAAAGCCGAATTATTGTTCCCAAATTCCCAGGATCGCGAATAGCGTCTAAGGCAATTTGAAGCTTACTATCTGGTAAAAGCTTAGTTTTTGGAATAGAAAAAACAGCAAGACAAGTATTCGCAGTAGTTAAATAGCTTATCGACTGTAGGTCCTTCTCGCTTACATGAACAAATCGAACATCAGGGAAAAGTGATATATCGGTTGTAAAAAGATGTTGTAGGGTAAAACCAGCTTCTATAAATTCATGAATAACTTTAGGTCCCTCTGCTACAAAGCAAGCATTTTTAATCCGTTGCTTTTTTTGCTTCAAGCTCCTTATTAGCCTTTTATGATTGTTCGTAAGCAAAATATAGTATTTTTGAATGGTGTAATGAATATGTATTTGAAGGCAGACCTCACAAAAGTAACGTTATTTTTGCTAATATCTCTACTCTTTTACGGTTGTAATGCTGTAAAGAGGGTGGATGAGGATAGACACCTCCTTACCCAAAACGAAGTAGTTGTAGATGGCCAACTTATAAAAGATAGTAAAGTATATAGTTTAATCTCGCAACGTCCAAACAACAAAATACCAGTTTTGGGGTTGCCACTTGGATTGCATTTTTACAATCTGGCCTACCCCGACCCTGAGGAGTCATTTAATGCTTGGATAAGCAAGAAACCTAAACGAGAAGATCGTTTAATAAAGCTACTATCTCAAAAACAACTAAATGCTTTAGACAGTAGTTTTGTAAATTTCAATAAATGGATACAGAAGTCTGGCGATGAACCTGTAATTATTCGAAACGACCGGACGGAAAGATCTAGAAATCAACTAGAAAGGTATTACCAAAGCTTTGGTTGGTTTAACACGAAAGTTTATTCTGAAGTAATTCCAGATGAAAAAAGAGACAGACGCGCTAAAGTAATATACTATGTTGATCGCCATAAACCTTATAAGATTGGCAATATAGAAGAGAATATTAGTTCCCCTATAGTCGATTCTTTGTTTCAACAAAGCAAACACGAAAGTCAAATACAGCCAGAAAAGCAATACAATGCAAATGATTTTATTGCAGAAAGACAGCGCATTACGAATTTAATGCGCAATTCAGGTCTATATTATTTTGATCAGGATTACGTAGGTTTCGAAGCTGACACAGTAAATACAGACCACCAAGCAAACATCGTATATAATATTCCAAACCGTAGAATTTCGGATGCAGACTCTTCGTATACTAAGCCTTTTCAAATTCATAGAATTAATAATATTAAAATTATTACAGACTATCAGTATGAAAATAGAAACAAAAAGTTTAGCGACTCAGCTCACTATAAAGGCTACACGTTATATGGTTACGATAAATTAAAGTTTAAACCCAAAGCGATTACAGATGCAGTTGCCATAACCCCAAATAAAATTTTTAAAGACCAAGATCGTATGTTAACCTATAACCAAATAGGTGACTTACGTATTTTCCAATATCCAAATATAACTTACACACCTTCACCAAATGACTCCACAGGGTTAGACGCAACATTATTATTAACTCCCAGAAAAAAATACACACTAGGTCTCGATTTTGATTCCTATACTTCGACCATACAGCAATTTGGAATGGGGTTTAGTACTAACCTAACAGTTCGGAATCTTTTTCGACGAGCAGAGATTTTAGAAATTTCTGGAAGAGGTTCGGTAGGATCATCTAAAGACGCAGCAAACAAAAGTAAGTTTTTTAATATTTCGGAGGTCGGAGGCGATGTAAAGCTTTCCTTCCCTAGAATTCTTTTCCCAGTGCCTTTGGGCAAAATAATTCCGAAATATATGTCACCACAAACTATTTTTAGTCTTGGATTTAACACTCAAAATAATATCGGTCTTGATCGACAAGGAATAAACGGTAGACTATCGTACAGATGGAAACCTAGCAAACCTAGAACGAATATTTTAGAGTTATTAAACATCCAATATGTGCGTAATTTAAACACTAGTAACTACTATAATGTTTATAAAACCTCTTATCAAAGGCTAAATGATATTGCTAACAGCTCTACTTATCACTTTGACGATCCAAGTTTAAACATTCCACAATTGGGCATTCCAGATGAAGTGAATCGATTTATCGGCATCGCGTTAAATAGCCCAGAGACAATTCAAATTGACAACACACAGCAACAAGAGGTCAGAAGTATTGCTGAAAGACAAAGTCGACTAACTGAAAACAACTTAATCGTAGCTACTAATTTTAGTTGGATAAGGGATACACGTAGAAGCATTTTAGACAACACGTTTACGCGGTTTCAAGTAAAGTTAGAATCTGCAGGAAACGCAATGTCATTATTATCACAAGCCATTGGCTCGGAAAAGAATGAAGAGGGAAATTACAATACATTTGGTGTAATATTTTCTCAGTACGCAAAACTCGATGTTGATTTAATCAAGCACTGGGAGATTGATTCGCAAAATGCCTTGGCTTTTCGTATGTTTGCCGGTATAGCTATTCCTTATGGCAACAGTAAAAGCATTCCTTTTACCCGCAGTTATTTTGCTGGCGGAACAAATGACAATAGAGGGTGGCGTGCCTACGACTTAGGTCCAGGAACTAGCGGCAGCGTTTTAGACTTTAATGAAGCAAACTTTAAATTAGCATTTAATGCGGAATATCGCTTTACCATTCTAGGTGCATTTAAAAGCGCTTTATTTGTAGACGTTGGTAATATTTGGAATGTGTTGGACGATGTTAAAGAGGAAGAATTTAGATTTAGCAGTTTGAAAGACTTAGGCGATCTGGCAGTGGCTAGTGGTTTTGGGCTTCGCTACGATTTCGACTTTTTTGTCTTCCGTTTAGACATAGGATTTAAAACCCACAACCCAGCATTGCCAAAAGGAGAACGTTGGTTTAGGGAGTACAATTTTGCAAATGCTGTTTACAACATTGGCATAAACTATCCCTTCTAACCCATATAAAATTATTATTTTTGTAACCAAATTATAAAATAACATTATGAGTCAGTTTAAAAAGCCCGGAGTATTAACCGGAGATGATGTTCAGAAATTGCATAAGTATGCAAAAGAAAATGGATTTGCATTACCTGCTGTAAATGTAATAGGATCCAGCAGTATCAATACGGTTATGGAAACTGCGGCAGAATTAAACTCACCTGTAATCATTCAGTTTTCTAATGGAGGTGCTGCTTTTAACGCAGGTAAAGGTTTGTCTAACGAGAACCAACGTGCTTCTATTGCAGGTGCGGTGGCAGGTGCAAAACACGTACATGAGCTAGCAGAGCAATATGGTGCTACGGTTATATTACATACCGACCATTGTGCTAAAAAATTACTACCTTGGGTAGACGGATTGCTAGATGCTGGCGAAAAGTTTTACAAAGAACATGGCAAGCCATTATTTAGCTCTCATATGCTAGATTTATCGGAAGAGCCACTAGAAGATAACATTTCGATCTCTAAAAAATATTTAGAGCGAATGGATAAAATGGGCATGACTTTAGAGATTGAATTAGGTATTACTGGTGGTGAAGAAGATGGTGTAGACAACACAGATGTAGACTCATCTAGACTTTACACACAGCCAGATGAAGTATCGCATGCTTACGAAGAGCTTATGAAAGTTAGTAACCGATTTACAGTTGCAGCTGCTTTTGGTAATGTTCATGGAGTGTATAAGCCAGGAAATGTTGAGCTTCGCCCAATCATTCTTAAGAATTCACAAGAGCATATTGAGAAAAAATTCAACACCGAAAAAAATCCGGTAGACTTTGTATTTCACGGAGGTAGCGGATCTAGCTTAGAAGAAATAAGAGAAGCCATAAGTTATGGTGTAATAAAAATGAATATTGATACGGATTTACAATTTGCATTTAACGAAGGAGTTCGAGATTATATGACAAAGAACATCGAATACCTTAAAAAGCAAGTTGGAAATCCAGATGGAGATGATTTACCTAACAAAAAATACTACGACCCAAGAGTTTGGTTGCGAGAAGGTGAAAAAGCATTTAAGGCAAGACTAATTCAAGCCTTCGAAGATTTGAACAACGTTCAAACTTTAAAATAGTATTTTCATTAGGAAATATCAGTCTCTCAAGAAACAATTAAGCTAATAAACACCTAGAAGTATGTCTTGGTTTAGAAGAACAAAGAAAGGGATTCAAACCCCTACAGAACAGAAAAAAGATGTCCCAAAAGGATTATGGTATAAGTCTCCAACAGGAAAGATAGTAGATGCTGATGAACTGCAGGAGAATTTTTATGTAAGTCCAGAAGATGGTTACCATGTACGCATAGGTAGCAAGGAATATTTTGAAATACTTTTTGATGATGGAAAGTTCAAAGAGTTAGATAAAAATATGACTTCGGAAGACCCACTCCATTTTGAGGACACTAAAAAATACAAACAGCGACTGAAACAAGCACAAGCCAAAACAGGTCTAAAAGATGCTGTACGAACTGGTGTAGGAAAATCCTACGGCGAAGAAATAGTAATAGCCGTCATGGACTTTAGCTTTATTGGTGGTTCTATGGGAAGTGTTGTAGGTGAGAAGATTGTGCGAGCAGCAGATTACTCTCTTAAAAACAATATTCCTTTTATGATTATCTCTAAAAGTGGTGGTGCCAGAATGATGGAAGCGGCGCATTCGCTTATGCAAATGGCCAAAACCAGTGTAAAACTAGCTCAATTAGCCGATGCGAAGATTCCTTACATAGCAATGAGTACAGATCCTACCACTGGTGGAGTAACTGCATCTTTTGCTATGTTGGGCGATATAAACATCAGTGAGCCTGGCGCTCTTATTGGCTTTGCAGGTCCTAGAGTGGTACGCGACACAACAGGTAAAGAGCTTCCAGAAGGATTCCAAACAGCAGAGTTTGTAAAAGAGAATGGGTTCTTAGATTTTATAACCCCAAGAAAAGATTTAAAGAAAAATATAAACCTCTATTTAGACTTAATACTTAATAGACCAATAAGAAAAGAAGTAGTAGAAGAGTAATTTTAATAGATTACCTATTTTAATTCATCTTTTTGTATTACTTTTGCATCGTAATAAATTTACCATATCGGTAAAAACATACATAATAATCATTTAAATAAATATTGGCATGTATCTTTCAAAAGAAAAGAAAAAAGAAATTTTCGCAAAGTACGGAAAATCAGAAACAGATACTGGATCTACAGAGGGACAGATCGCATTGTTCACTTACCGTATTGCACATTTATCTAAACACCTAAAAAATAATCCAAAGGATTTCAACACAGAGAAAGCTCTGGTTAGATTGGTAGGTAAAAGACGTTCACTACTAGATTATCTTATGAAAAAAGATGTTGTAAAATATCGTGAATTAATTAGTGAAATGAAGTTACGTAGATAATATATGTATTGACAAAAGAGGCTTATAAAGCCTCTTTTGTTTTTATTTATCATTATCAAAATAAAACTATATCCCTCCTTAAAAAGCTGCACAAGTTTTTTCATTGGTCTACACACAACAACAACACAACACAATTGTTTTCACTATCTTATAGAGAAAACAACAAGTATAACCTCTCTTTGCAAGAAGATTAAGAGAGAAAAATAATAACAATATGATTAATGTATTTAAAGAAACAATAGACCTTGGTGATGGTAGAGAGATCTCTATCGAAACCGGTAAATTGGCTAAACAAGCTGATGGTTCTGTTGTAGTACAAATGGGCAACGCCATGTTGCTTTGTACAGTAGTTTCCAACAAAAAACAAAGTGATGTAGATTTTATGCCACTCACAGTGGATTATAGAGAAAAGTTTGCTTCTGCAGGTAAATATCCTGGAGGATTTTTTAAGCGTGAAGCAAGACCTTCAAGCGACGAAATTCTAGTTATGAGACTAGTAGACCGTTGTTTACGACCACTATTCCCAGATGATTATCACTTTGAAACACAAGTGATGATACAACTAATGTCTCACGACGAAGAAGTAATGCCAGATGCATTGGCTGGATTAGCAGCTTCGGCAGCTATCCAACTAAGTGACATTCCATTTGAACATGCTATCTCAGAAGTACGCGTAGCGCGAATTAATGGTGAGTTTATTGTAAACCCAAGCCGTGAGCAGCTAGAACAGGCTGACATGGATATTATGGTTGGTGCATCTATGGATAGCGTAACCATGGTAGAAGGTGAAATGGATGAAGCTTCGGAGGAAGAATTAGTAGAAGCAATAAAAGTTGCACACGAAGCTATTAAAGTTCAGTGTGAGGCACAGCTTCGTTTAGCAGAAGCTGTAGGTAAAAAAGAGGTGCGCACCTACGAAGTACGTGAGGAAAATGAAGAACTTAGAAAAGAAGTTCACGAAAAAGCATACCAAGCATGTTACGACATAGCTAATAACCAAAGCTCTAAAGAAGAAAGAAGCGAAGCTTTTGAAGCGGTCAAAGAATCTATACTTGAAACATATAGCGAGGAAGAGCAAGAAGAAATAGGACATTTTATTTCTCGATATTTTAAAGACGCTATGCGTGATGCAGTAAGAGCAGTGGTTTTAAAAGAAAGAGTTCGCCTTGACGGTAGAAAACCCGATGAAATCAGAAACATTTGGACCGAAGTAGATTACTTACCTTCGACTCATGGTTCTTCTGTGTTCACAAGAGGAGAAACGCAAGCTCTTGCTACGGTAACACTAGGTACTTCAAGAGAAGCTAATGTTATTGATTCACCTACATTACAAGGAGAAGAAACTTTCTACTTACACTATAACTTCCCGCCTTTCTCAACTGGTGAAGCACGCCCGATAAGAGGTACTTCAAGAAGAGAGATAGGTCACGGAAAATTAGCACAAAGAGCTTTAGAAAAAATGATGCCAGAAGACTGTCCGTATACCGTACGAGTGGTTTGCGACATCTTAGAATCTAATGGTTCTTCATCAATGGCTTCAGTTTGTAGTGGATCTATGGCTTTATTCGATGCTGGAATACAACTAAAAAAGCCTGTTAGCGGTATTGCAATGGGATTGATTAGTGATGGAACAGATTACGCTATTTTGAGCGATATCTTGGGCGATGAGGATTTCCTAGGCGATATGGACTTTAAGATTACTGGTACCGAAGATGGGATTACCGCTTGTCAAATGGACATTAAAATTAAAGGCTTAAGTTATAAGATTCTTACCGAAGCGTTACATCAAGCTAAAGAAGGAAGAATACATATTCTAGGCGAAATGGCAAAAAGTATTTCCGAGCCGCGTCCGTCTGTTAAAGCACATTCCCCTAAGATTGTTACACGAACTATTCCTGGAGAATTCATCGGTGTACTTATTGGTCCTGGAGGGAAAACCATCCAAGAACTACAAAAAGAAACCGATACCACCATTGTTATCAATGAAGAAGATGAAATGGGAATCGTAGAGATATTAGGAACTAGTCAAGAAGGCATTGACGCAGTACTGAGTAAAATAGATGCTCTTACATTCAAGCCAGAAAAAGGAAGTGTTTACGAAGTAAAAGTAATTAAGCTTCTAGACTTTGGTGCGGTTGTAGAATATGTAGAGGCACCAGGTAACGAAGTTTTACTTCATATTTCGGAATTAGCTTGGGAGCGTACAGAGAACGTTACCGATGTTGTAAACTTAGGAGACGTTATCGATGTTAAGTATTTTGGTGTTGACCCAAGAACTAGAAAAGAAAAAGTTTCTCTAAAAGCTTTAACTCCAAGACCAGATCATGCAAAACGTGATAATAACAGAGGAGGAAATAGAGAAGATAGAAATAATAGAAGAAGAAGGGATTAGTTTTTCTTTATTATTAATTGCATATAAAACCCGCGTTGAAAAAATCAACGCGGGTTTATTTTTTATGGACTTTTTAAACTTAGTCTTAAATACCATTTTATAATTATAAACACCAACATCCATTTGATAAAATAGAGCATTGAATTACAACCATAAAAATTCCGGATAAAAATGACTAATTTTGTACAAAAATAAATTATGAGCACCAAAATCATATCCCCATCTCTGCTAGCTGCAGATTTTGCTAATCTAGAAAGAGACATTCAGAAATTTAATGATAGTAAAGCACAATGGCTTCATATCGACATCATGGACGGTGTCTTTGTACCCAACATATCTTACGGTATGCCAGTTTTAAAAGCAGTAGGAAAACACACTACAAAGCCATTAGATGTACACTTAATGATAGTAGATCCAGATAGATATATCGATGTATTCGCAGAATTAGGCTCGGCCATACTCACCGTACATTATGAGGCTTGCACGCATTTACACCGAACCCTACAAGCTATTAAAGCAAAAGGTATGAAGGCTGGAGTTGCTATTAACCCACATACACCAATCAATGTGTTAGAAGATATAATTCACGATATAGATTTGGTATGTGTTATGAGTGTGAACCCAGGTTTTGGTGGACAAAGCTTTATTGAGCACACGTATAAAAAAGTAGCGAAACTAAAACAATTAATCAAAGAGTCTGGCGCTTCTACTCTTATAGAGATTGATGGCGGCGTATCAAATAAAAACGCTACAAAACTAGTAGAAGCCGGAGCAGATGTATTGGTAGCTGGTAGTTATATTTTCGGAAATCCAGACCCTCAAAAAGTCATTGAAGAATTATACACACAAATAAACGGCTAACAAGAAGTTATCCACAATGGGGATAAAAAAATGGTTATCCACAAACTTATCCACATTTAAAGCGCTTAAAACGAAATAGTTACAAAACAATAAACAAGTTATCCACATGCATTGTGGATAACTCAACAAAAAGAAGAAGATTTAATATGAATTATACCACCGTTATTATCGGAGCTGGACCTATTGGCATAGCTACGGCCTTGGCATGTAAAAATGCAGGAGTAGACTATGTTGTATTGGAAAAAGGCTGTTTGGTAAACTCTATCTACAATTATCCGCTAGATATGACCTTCTTCTCCACATCGGAACGTTTGGAAATAGAAGGTATACCATTTATAACTTCGAAGCCTAAACCACAACGGAAAGAAGCTTTGGAGTATTATAGACGTGTAGCAACTTCCAACCAATTAAACATTAAAGTTTATGAGGAAGTTCTAGAAGTAGTAAAAAATGAAGGGAAGTTCGACATTCGAACTAGCAAAGAAAACTATCGTGCAGAGAACGTAGTTTTAGCAACAGGTTTTTATGACATACCAAATCGATTGGGCGTTCCTGGCGACGAATTAAACAAAGTACGATCTTATTATAAAGAAGCTCATAAATATAGTTTACAGAAGGTTACTGTAGTTGGCGCTAGCAACTCCGCTGTAGATGCAGCATTGGAAATTTGGCGCAAAGGCGGTGAAGTTACCATGGTGATTCGTGGAAAAGAGATAGGTGATCGAGTGAAGTATTGGGTAAAACCAGATATCTTAAATCGAATAGACGAAGGAAGTATCACTGCTTATTTTGAAAGTGAGGTTGAAGAAATTACAAAGGATAAAATTAAAATAAATACGCCAAGTGGAATAAAAGAAATTGAAAACGATTATGTCCTTGCTTTAATCGGTTATGTTCCAAACTTTAAATTCTTAGCATCCTTGGGCGTTACCTTCTCAACCGATGGGAATAAGTATCCGGAATATAATCCACAAACTATGGAAAGTAATGTTTCTGGACTATACCTAGCCGGAGTAGTATGTGGCGGACTAGCCACGCATGAATGGTTCATTGAAAACTCTAGGATACACGCAAAATTAATTGCGAAGCATATTGCAAATAAGAAAGTAACAAGTAGTTAGAGTGTTATTCGTGTAGCTGATGTATTTTAAATTATACTTAAAAGAGCAATAAATGGTAACTAATTAACTACAGATAGATGGTTTGACTATTAAATAAAGGTAGATACACAGTATAGCAACTCTAGAAAATACATATGGTTCTAAATAAAAAAGCGGTTCTTACAACCGCTTTTTTCTATTCTTGATTATCTACTTGTTCTTCTTTCATCTCTTTTAAAACCTCTTCTTTAGGCTTATCTGTTCGCATAAGGTTCATTACAATAAGAACTAAAGCAATACATACAATAGCAAAAATGATTATAAGTGCGGTTCCCATCCCCCAACTATATAATGGTAAAAAAAGTTTTGTGTTTAGCATAAGTATCGTGTTTATCTGTTAATAAAAAAGTGTTTCTTACAAACAAAATTTATCAGCACTAGCTGAATGTAGTTCCACGGCTTCCGGAGAAATAAATGGGATACCCAAACCGAGCCCTCGGAGTATAAATAATATAGCCACAATGGCAACGAATATCGGAATTATACGTTGTATTTTCTGTCTTGCTTTGCCTTTCAAAAAGTTTCCAAGATATACAGCCACACTCATAAGTGGAATTGTACCTAAACCAAAAAACAGCATATACACTCCCCCGCTTAAGGGACTTCCAGAAGCAATAGCACCAAAAACTGCCATGTATACCAAGCCGCATGGAAGAAAACCATTTAAAAATCCAATGGTTAAAAAAGTATCGCTTTTCTTTTGTTTAAGCTCTTTACCTAAAGCACTTTTTAATCTCCCTACCCATTTAAATATTGGTTTGGAAAAATTATATTTATTAAAAACACGTACTGGTATAATCAATACCAAAAGCATAAGAACGCCCATGGCAATAGACAAACCTTGCTGAAAACCAAACAATTGAAAACTGCTTCCTATCAATCCAAAAAGAACCCCAATTATCGTATAAGTCAATAAGCGACCCATATGATATAAAGAGGTTTGCCACATACCTTTAGCGCGACTAGTCCTATCTACAGGAAGTATAAATGCTATAGGCCCGCACATTCCAATACAATGGAAGCTTCCGAGTAACCCAAAAAGAAATGCGGTAAGTAGCATGGTTGTATATTGTATTAATTGTAAACTACCTTCTTATAACGATAGTTGGTTTCATCGTGTTGCCAATTAATGGTTACCTCCCATTTACCCTTGGCTAATTTCTCTGAAGGAATGATATAGCTAGAACTTTCTAGTTGAATAGGAATTTTAAAATCTAATCTTTTGTCAGAAGGTCTATACATATATATCGTCCCTGAAATATCTTGATAATCAAATTCCTGTGGGAAATTTATATAAAAAGCGTTCTTCCCTTTATCAATTTCAATGTTTTGCTTTAATGCCCTTCCATTTTGTTGTGCATCAATAGCTTCTTGAAAGACATATTCCTCTTGATAATAATCTTCTTGCACCATCTCACCATCATACTCGCTACTAAATGTCATTTGCAAAACGAAGTACAAGATAAAACTAATGAAGAGTACAAAGGCAATTACTATTCCTGTTCCCCAATTTATCCTCATAATGTTTTTTATATTATTAAGTTCTTAAATCTAAAATGATCTTGGACCGGCGAAAGTAGCTTTGGTAGTAGATATTTTTTTATCCTTACTAAATATTCCTATTTCTACTTTATTCTTATCACTATCCAATGCACGTTCATCTATTTCTATAAACAATGTGCCTTCTGCATATTCTTGTCCTTCTACTTTAAAATATTCGTCCCTTACTATTTTAACTTCACCTTTATGACTCAATAGTTTAAAGTGAACAGAATCTATATCCCTTGTTGTTTTATTAATAAGTTTATAGGTATAAACATTGCTTAGCATGTGCTCACCTTTACGTTCGAACAATTGTCCAGGTAAGCGTAAAATTGTTGCTTCTAAGTCGCTACGAACGAATAGCAATCCAACAAGAACACCTACTAATACAGTGAGAACTGCCGTATAGGCTTTCATGCGATTGGTGAATTTAAACTTACGGCCTTTGGCAATATTTTCTTCACTTGCAAATCGAATTAGTCCAGTTGGATAACCTACTGCTTCCATCATAGTATCGCACGCATCTATACAAGCTGTACAGTTTATACACTCCAATTGAGTTCCATTACGAATGTCGATTCCCGTTGGACATACTTGTACACATTGGCTACAATCTATACAATCACCTTTACCTAAGGCCACCCTATCTTCACCTCTTCGGAACTTAGATCTTCCTAGCTCTCGTTCGCCCCTTTTGTAGTCGTAAGCTACTACAATTGACTTATCGTCGAGTAATACACTTTGTAAACGGCCATACGGACATGCTATAACGCAAACCTGCTCCCTAAACCATGTGAATATAAAATAAAATACACCGGTAAAAGCTAACAGAATTAAGAAGGTCTTTAAGTGCTCAAATGGGCCATTCTGTATATATAAGAATAGTTGATCACTACCTATAAGATAGGCTAAAAATACATTTGCAATAACAAATGAAATCACCGCAAATATAAACCACTTAAGCCCTTTTTTACGAATTTTCTCTGCATCCCACTTTTGTCTGTCTAGACGCATTTGTTTTCCCCTATCACCTTCTATCCAATACTCAATGCGTCGAAAAACCATTTCCATGAAAATAGTTTGCGGACAAATCCATCCACAAAACACTCTTCCAAAAGCCACAGTAAACAGGGTTACAAAAACAACTCCCGTCAACATAGAAATTACTAATAAGTAGAAGTCCTGAGGCCAAAACGGAAACCCGAACACATTAAACTTGCGTTCTATAAAGTTAAACAGCATAAACTGATTGCCATTTACTTTAATAAAGGGAGAGACCAATAGGAAAGCTAATAATACATAGCTGACATACTTTCGATACTCATAATATTTACCGTTAGGTTTTTTAGGATAAACCCACGAGCGTTTTCCCTCTTCATTTACTGTTGAGATTGAATCTCTAAAGCTTTCGTTATCAGACATGACTTTTATTTCTAATGACCTTTTAAATATTTGATAAAGTATTCCAGATTATGAATCTAATTTAGGTCTACTATTAATCAGCTTCTACTATTCTTCTGGAACGTATAAATCTCCTTCCGGACCTTTTGCATCTGCTGGGTCGGTACCTTGTAAGGTTAAAATAAAACTAGCAACCTGTGCCATTTCCATTGGATCCAAGGTATCTTTCCAAGGCACCATACCTTTTCCTGCACGACCACCTTCTGATATTACTGTGTATATCGATGCAATATCTCCACCTAAAATCCAATATTCATCAGTTAGGTTCGGACCAATTCCTCCACCTCCGTCTGCACGGTGACAGGCAGCACAATTAGTGTTGTAAATTGACTCCCCAGCTTTTATATCGGAAGCATCGGTAAGCATCTCAACATTAGATGCATCTATAAGATCTGGATTATTCCTTTTATACTCTTCTATGGCTATAGCTGCTGCGGCTACTTCCCTTTCGTATTCCATTTCTTGAGTAGGTCCGTCAAACACATGATAGTACAACATATAACCAACTGCAAATATTATAGTTAGATAAAATAAGCTTATCCACCACGGCGGAAGGTTGTTATCTAATTCTTTAATTCCATCATAATCATGGTCCAATAGAATTGTTTCTTCCTTTTCCATTGGTTTGGAATCAAGCTGTTTCTCATACCAAGCTTTTAGTTTTTTAAACCTATTAGCTTCTCTTTCCTTTTCAGCAACATCATATCTTTCTTTAGCTTCCTCACTCAAGGCACGATA
This sequence comes from Flavobacteriaceae bacterium, assembly GCA_035302145.1. Classification (GTDB taxonomy): domain Bacteria; phylum Bacteroidota; class Bacteroidia; order Flavobacteriales; family Flavobacteriaceae; genus JAJYTI01. Next base: position 47,346 of record DATGSX010000070.1, read on the forward strand.
CATTGTTTTTTGAATTGCAGCTAAAGCTATTTCTAAAGCAATGGAAAAGAAAAGAACTACCAGTAGCACTAGTCCTATAATCGGATATGCTACGACTGCCATTTTATCGCCACCATCTATGATTATTTCAAACAATAGAAATGCTACGATTAAGTATCCTATAACTCTTAAATATGAAGACGTACTATTCATTATCTGTAGTATTTTGGTTTATATCATCATCCCAAGGGATATTACTCATCTCATCTATGTGCTCTTTCTTTGAGGTAAAAACCCACCAATAAAGAGCCGCAAAGAAGGTGAAAAATATCAATATGGATATTATTGGATAGATGGCTACTCCATCTATATTTTCTAAATTTCCTTTTACAAATCTTAGCATGGTTTTATCTTTTAGTCATTAAAAGTTACCTCATCACCATCGTTACTGCTTTCTAAACGAATATCAGTACCAAGACGCTGTAAGTAAGCAATCATTGCTACGATTTCTCTATCTTCCATTTTAACAAACGGCAGATTATTCTCTTCCGCATAAGCCATTTCGCCTTCGTAGGTTCTTACAAAGTCTGGATCTCCATATAGGTTCTCTACAATTTGCTTTGCTTGCTCCTGCATAGAAGTTCTAGCATTAGCTATATCTTCTTCCGTATATGGCGTTCCTAATTGAACAAGAACTTCCATCTTTTTCTCGATATGTCTTGTATCTAACTCATCGGTAATCAACCAACGATACGATGGCATAATGGAACCTGAAGATGTGCTCTCTGGGCTGTACATATGGTTAAAATGCCAGCTGTCGGAATACTTTCCTCCTACTCGTTGTAAGTCTGGACCAGTTCGCTTACTACCCCATAAGAATGGACGATCGTAAATATACTCTCCTGACTTTGAGTACTCTCCTCCATAACGTTCCGTTTCACTACGGAATGGACGTACCATTTGCGTATGACAAGACACACAGCCCTCTCGGATATACAAGTCTCTACCTTCTAATTCTAGTGGGGTATAAGGTGTCACAGTAGAAATTTTTGGCACATAATCGTCGACTAATAAGGAAGGGATAATTTGAACCATTCCTCCTATTAGAATTGCTATGGTAGCATAAACAGTAAGCTTGATTGGACGACGCTCTAACCAACTATGCCAGCCTTCTGACTTAACTCTAGATTTACTAACTTTTTCAAGTGGCATAGCTTCTGCCGCGTCGTCTGTAACTTTGGAACCAGAGCGAGCAGTTTGCACTATATTATAAAGTAAGATAAATGCTCCTAAAATATACAATGTACCACCAATTGCACGTAACCAATACATCGGCATAATCTCCACTACGGTCTCCATAAAGTTCGCATAACGTAAAGTTCCATCTGGATTAAACTGACGCCACATAGAAGCCTGTGTAAATCCTGCTACATACAATGGAATAGTATAAAGTACAATTCCTAAAGTTCCTATCCAGAAGTGTGCATTCGCTAATTTTACAGAGTATAGGTTTGTTCTAAACAGCCTTGGTACTAACCAATAGATCATTCCAAAGGCTAAGAAACCGTTCCATGCTAAAGCACCAACGTGAACGTGTGCAACAATCCAATCTGTAAAGTGAGCGATAGCGTTTACGTTTTTTAAAGATAGCATTGGCCCTTCAAAAGTTGCCATTCCATATCCGGTAATTGCAACTACCATAAATTTTAAAACAGGGTCAGTACGCACCTTATCCCATGCACCACGAAGCGTTAATAATCCGTTGATCATTCCCCCCCAAGACGGTGCTAAGAGCATTATAGAGAAGGCAACTCCTAAACTCTGTGCCCAAGCTGGCAATGAAGTGTAAAGCAAGTGGTGTGGACCTGCCCATATATATATAAATATTAAAGACCAGAAGTGTACAATAGATAATCGGTATGAGTAAATTGGTCTATTAGCTGCTTTTGGAACAAAGTAATACATCAATCCTAAGAATGGTGTTGTTAGGAAGAATGCTACCGCATTATGACCGTACCACCATTGCACCAATGCATCTTGCACCCCAGAGTATACTGAATAAGACTTAGTAAAAGTAACAGGAATTTGAAGGTTGTTCACTACATACAGAACAGTGACCGTAACAAAAGTAGCTAGATAGAACCATAGTGCAACGTATAAGTGTCGTTGTCTACGACGTATCATAGTTCCTATCAAGTTTATTCCGAAGATTAACCAGACTACTGCAACAGCAATATCGATAGGCCATTCTAATTCAGCATATTCCTTTGTAGAGGTTAACCCTAGTGGCAAAGTAATAGCGGCCGACAAAATGATAAGTTGCCATCCCCAAAAGTGAATTTTACTTAGCGTATCGCTAAACATTCGTGCCTTAAGTAATCGCTGAGAGGAATAATAAACTCCAGCAAATATGGCATTCCCTACGAATGCAAAAATCACAGCGTTGGTATGTAATGGACGTAATCGACCATAACTAAGCCATGATATTCCTTCGGTAAGATTGGGAAATAAGAATAAAAAAGCTAGTAGTAAGCCTACGGCCATACCTACAATTCCCCAGAAAATCGTTGCGACAACAAAATTTCTGACAATTTTATTGTCGTAATAAAACTTCTCTACTTCCATACGTCTTTAGTTAATTGTTTTTCGTGGTTTTAGATTTATTGTTTTCGGTAGCGTTTTTGTCGCTCGGTGTACCATCTTCAAAAAGCATACGCACCGATGGCGTATACATATCATCGTATTGCCCCGATCGGACCGTGGCAATAAAAATGATTAGAAAAATAAGTGCTACCAATAGACTTACGCCTAATAGCAAGAACATAATGTTCATAAATGCTACGTTTTGTTAATTATTGTAAAATTATATCTGTCGCATGCTCCAATCTATGAGATTTGTCATGTTTCGACTTTTCTTCCTTATTTAGAATCTTTTCAGACAATCTACTCGCAAATGTAGTAAACGCTACTATACTAATGGAACTCAGTGGCATTAGAATAGCTGCGACCACCGGCAAAAGATTGCCAGTAACTGCAAAACTTGTCCCAATAATATTATAAAATAAAGAAAAGATGAAACTCCATTTTATAATTTGAATCCCTCGAGTAGAAAGTGCTATAAATTTATCTAATTGAACCAACTGAGATGCAGCCAAAATACCATCGCAAGCTGGTGAAAAAACATTCACATTCTCCGATACTACAATTCCCACATCGCTCTGTGCCAATGCTCCCGCATCATTTAATCCATCACCAACCATCATCACCGATTTGCCATCTGCCTGTAGTTGTTTTATAAAATCTAATTTATTTGTCGGAGTCTGATTAAAATACATTTGAGTTCCTTTAGGGAATATGGTTTGCAAATACTTTTTCTCTCCATCATTATCTCCAGACAAAACCATCAACTCTTGATTAGGTGCTAATGCTTCAAATAATCTTTCTACACCTTTACGATATACATTTTGGAATACATACCTCCCGTAAATTGTGCCGTTTACTTTTATAAACACTCGAGTTTTATTCACTTCCTTTTCTGTTGTTGCAGCACCAACAAAACTTGCTGAACCAATTTTTATTATGGTTCCTTGATATGTTGCCTCCATCCCTTTCCCCGTATGCTCTATAAAGCTATCTAAAGCAATGGTTTCTTCCAAATTTAAATGCGCATACAATCCTCTACTCAATGGATGATTAGAACCGCGAAGTACCGAGACTATTATTGGGAATAATTCTTTAGGAATAGGCTGCCCATGGTACGATATCTTAGTTTCTTTATTACTAGTAATCGTTCCTGTTTTATCGAAAACTATTGTATCGACTTTCGCCATACGCTCAATTACCTCAGCATCTTTAAGATACATTTCGTGCTTTCCATAAATCCGTAATAAATTCCCTAAAGTAAATGGTGCTGACAATGCAATAGCGCATGGACAAGCTATAATAAGGACTGCGGTAAACACCTGTAATGCTTTGCTTGCATCATAAAACAGCCAAAAAGTTGTAGATAATACAGCAATAAGTAAGATAGCAATCGTAAAGCGTTGACTTATACTATCGGTAATGGTTCGAAAGTTGGTTTGCCTTCTTTTTGAAAAAACCTCATCACTCCATAGTTGGGTTAAGTAACTTTGCTCTACTGGTTTTGTGATTTCAAGCTCCAATACTGAACCCTGTTGCCTTCCTCCTGCAAACAGCTTGTCTCCACTATGCTTGTGAACAGGTTGCGATTCCCCTGTTACAAAGCTATAATCTATATGAGCATCTCCCTTTATTAGCACTGCGTCCGCTGGTAAAAGCTCCTCATTTCGCAGTAAAATTCTATCTCCTTTTTGAAGTTGATATACCGGTACTTGCTCCTCTTCTACCTGTTCACCTGTTCTTCGTAATAAAGTTACAGCAATCGGGAAATACGATTTGTAGTCGCGTTCAAACGATAAAAATGCATAGGTTTTTTGTTGGAAAAACTTTCCAAGTAATAGAAAAAACACCAATCCCGTTAAACTATCGAAAAAACCAGATCCAGAGTCTAAGAAAACCTCATATGTACTTCGTATAAACAACACAGCAATTCCTAATGCTAAAGGGAAATCTATGTTTAAGACTTTAGAACGCAATCCTTTATAAGCATTAATAAAATAATCGGATGCCGAATAAAAAACTACTGGCAACGAAAAACAAAACATAAGGTAACGGAAAAGCGGCCGGAATTGAGATAACCAAAAGTCATGTAAATCAAAATAATCTGGAAGGGATAAGGACATTATGTTCCCAAAGGCAAAGCCAGCAATACCTAATTTATAAACTAAGCTTCTATCTACTGATGCTTTTTTTGCATCCATATCATCTAAAGATATGTTTGGCTCGTATCCTAGTCTTGTAAGTAGTTCAACTAGTTCGCGAAGGCTTAGAGAATTAGAATCATAGGTTATGCGAACCGATTTTTTAGGAAAATTCACAAATGCTTTACGAACATTTGGTTCTAGCTTATGTAAATGCTCTAAAACCCAAATACAAGAGCTACAATGCATAGATGGAATGACAAAGGAAACCACCTGCACACCATCTTCTGTAAACTCTACAAGTTTATCTATTATTTCTTGTTGATCTAGATAAGCATATTTTTGTTCAGAAATCTTTGGTGAAGTTCCAGGTGCATCCTGCAACTCATAATAGTAAGATAAGTCGTTGTCGTGTAGAATATCGAAAACCGTTGCACAACCTTGACAACAGAAAGATTTATCACGATGTTTTACACTACCGCTTAAACAAGGATCTCCACAATGAAAACACTTATCCATAGTTGCTGGGGGCTTTATATCGTGCAAATTTATTTAAGCCATCTGTAATAATCTATGATATATATCAGTTGCAAATATACAAAATAGCAAAAACCCTTTTATATTACAATATCTTAGAACGTAAAGTCTTAGTTACTGTAATAAAAAAGAGTTTGTATATCAGACTAATAAACTAATAATCATATCATCGCGTCTTTTAGTCTAAATCTTCTTTTCTTGAGTGTTTGGAATTATTTTAATTACTTCCTTATTTACCAATAACACACTCGGATACTTATGTTTGAATCAAGAATAAATACTTAAAACAAACATTGCTTGCTTACTTACTATTTAAACAAGCCTTTAAGTCCTGACAAAGCATCACCAGCAGACTTACCGCCTTTATCTCCCCCTAGCATACCTCCAAGCTTTCCTAACATACCAGCTGCATCGGAGCCACCACCTAAGGTTGAAATAAGGTCAGTTGGATTAAAACCAGTATCGGAATCCTTGCTTTTTGAAATTAACATACTTAAGATTTTAGGAATTACAGCAGTTGCAAGGTTCTTAGAAGTTCCACTGTCCATCCCTACATTTCCGGTTAATTTTGAAATCAGGTTAGAAATCATTCCCGAAACCATTGGATTGGAAGTTAAGGCGCTTGCACTTGAATCTCCTTGAAACAAATCTGTTATTTGTTGAATATTTCCATCAGACACAGCATTTTTAAATCCAGAAACAATACTATCTTTCGTTTCATCGGTAACTTTAGACATCATATCGGAAGACACCCCCTTCTCGGCAGCCTCTTTTGCTCCAACTTGTTCGATAATTTTTGAGATTTGATCTAGCATATTTGTTTTTTTAGTTTATAGGTTAAAAGTAGTTATTGTTTTTTAATTCCCATTATAATCAATAAAAATACATCTAATTACACGTACTGCCAATTCCATATAAGCTAATTTAGAAAACTTTACCAAAAGACACTGAAGCATCACGTATTATAACTTCATTAACTTAATTACATACATTTTATCATTAAATTACTTATTATAGTATACACTTTAGCATTAAAAAGCAGTTGTTTTTACATGCAGCAATTTTTGTATGCGTTAAAAGCCACTGCCATAACTTTTAAAAACTAAACTTTATGGACATTACACAAACATTAAATCGCTTTGTTGAAAGCATAGCTTCTTCACTACCTGGAATATTAGGAGCTCTACTTATTCTATTAATCGGTTGGCTCATAGCCAAAGGAACTCGAGCCATTATCATCAAGTTGTTGCAAAAAACCAACTGGGACGAGAAACTGCTTGGCAGTATGAGCAATGGGAAAGACACAAATAAGTTCGTGGGCAATCTGTTTTTCTATTTAATTATGATTATCGTTTTCCTCATTGCGCTGGAAAGTCTTGGCATACGCTCAGTATTGCGACCCTTAGAAAATATGGTAAACGAATTTCTAATCTTTATCCCTCACCTATTAGCAGCGGTAATTATAGGTGTAATTGGCTACCTATTAGCAAAGTTTGTTTCGAATCTTATTCAAGTAGGAGGAAAATTCTTAGATAAAATTATTGCGAAAACAGGTTTCAAAGACACGGAAAGAATTGTAAAAATTATAAGAACCTTTGTGTTTCTAATCATTTTTATTCCAATGCTTATAGAAGCACTAAACGCTTTGCAACTAGAGTCTATTTCCACTCCGCTTAATGAATTCCTTGCAGGCTTTATTGCAATAATAGGAGATGTTATTATCGCTACAGTGGTACTTTTAGTATTTGTTATCGGTGGTAAATATCTAACCAAATTCTTGGCTGAGTTATTCCAAAATTTAGGAATGGATACGCTAGCAGAGAAATTGCAACTTAAAAGTATGATAGGCCCTAAGCAGTCATTCTCGAAATTAATAGCTGGTGTGTTATACTTTTTTATCGCCTTTTTAGGAGTGATTACAGCTGTAGACATTCTAGGCTTATACCAATTAACTTATATTTTAAATGATATTCTAAACATAACGGGATCAATTGCATTTGGTGTAGTTATTTTAATCATTGGTAATTTCATATCTACACTTATTTATAATAGCATGTTACGTTCAGATAAAAATCAGTTTATTGCTTCTGTAGTTCGCTATGCAACCCTGGCCTTGTTTATAGGAATAGCATTACGTAGAATGGGGATTGCAAACGAAATCGTAGATTTAGCCTTTGGACTCACATTAGGAGCAGTAGCCGTAGTCATTGCTTTAAGCTATGGTTTAGGGGGTCGAGAAGCAGCTGGCGAACACTTTAAGGAAATCATTAAAAAGACTAAGGGAAAAAACACTGATAGTACACTTAAAGAAAATAAGGATACCGACGCTTAAATGTTATTTCACCAATAAGTGAAACATAAGTTTAAAGTAACCGCAGATACTAGCATTCTATCTCAATAAATAATCAATAAAATATTAAAGTCTGCAAGACTTAAAGTTTTGCAGACTTTAATATTAATCAAAAAAGAGATTGACTCACCTTGCTCTATTAAAGGAATACAATTTGGTTTGTATCCGCATTTAATTTCATAATATAGGTTCCATTAGGGCTAAAAAACACCATCTCATTTCTATTCAACTCCATTTCTTCGATTTTGGCAAGTGGATCTGTCGAAAGTTTAATAAACCTCTTTTTTTCTACAAGCCAAATTTCCTCATTAATTGCAAGATTATGAATCTTCCCAACATCATCAATTACTTCTTTAACCTCTCCTTGGTTGTCTATTACCGCTAAGCCTTTTGTTCCTAGCAACAGAATTCCTTGATCAAAAATCACATGATTTCTAAACCTTCCTACACCAATATTTTTGAAAGAAACATTTTTCACTTCTTTCCCTGTCTTAGCATCAAATATGTGAATTCCCTTTGAAGAAACATCTACAATTCTGTTCTTGCTTAGTAAGAAAGGATCGAAATCCGTTCCTAATCTATTGTTTAATATTTTTGTTTCGAAAGCAACTTTTCCTGTACTCTTATCTAAGGCCATTATATAAGATCCAGATAGTCCTTGAGTAAGTTTTAAGTACAGCATATCATCTGTTAACTCTTCTTGGATTACCCTATTACCTTGCTTAGCAACATCTTCTTCAACGGCTATAATTTTCCCTTTGGCAATATCGATTTTCATATAGGCTTTCCTATTACCATCAGGGTTTATGTGCTTCCCTCTTGCAAGCCCTACTACATAATGGGCTATACCATCCTCATCTACAATAGGACGAGAACAATTGTCACCTAAGTCTGTACTTCCCAATATGGACATGTTACGTTGTATTTTACGTTGACGCTCCATACCCTCTTTTATATCTCCTTCTAATTCCTCTCCTGTTTTTATGTCGATTAGCATAAGTCCAAAATAAGGCAATACCAAAACCTCATCCATTACGTAAGCAGCATTAGGAATAAAGTCACCATTGTATTTTATATTCCATAGAAGGTCTCCAGTGTCAGCATTTAAGGCCTGAACTTCAGGTCTAGATAGAATGTTTTTTAGTTCCGAGCCACTAACACGAATAGCAATTAGTATATCATTTATAGGGTCATGAAAAATCTCACCTATGCCACCTCTCAACTCCTCTTGTCGCCATTCTACCTCACCAGTTCGCAAGTTTAACAGTTGCAAGCCATCTTTACCATTTACAGCTATGGCCCCTTTTTGCGGCATATAACTAATTAGCTTTCTTATGGTTTCGTCATGCCCTGCATAACTAACTGGAATATAATTGTTTCCTGATCTAGTACGAATTCCTGTAGCAGCAGAAAATGTTGCAGCTGTAAGCTGTTCCTCATTTTTAACAAATCGCTGTGCATTATCAATAATTTGGTATAAAGCTTCTACGTCAGTAATCTGCATATCTAAATTATCTATACTCCACAGTTTCTCACCGGTAGATAAATCGAATGCATTTACTTTTGCAAAGGTTATTGTATAATCTACTTGTAAAAAGATATCTTCTTTTTCAAATAGCAAATAGGCACTTCCTTCTGTTATATAAACACTTCCAAAAGTCCTTCCAAGTGGATACCTGTACTTTCCTTCTAATACTTTGGATTTTGACTCGGTACTCCAAACCTCATAACCAACTTCACTTTCTAAAACAATATACCGGTCGTCATTCGAGAAATCGACAAACTCAGGAGTTATAGAGGACTCTATAACCCACTTAGGAGCTTTTTCACCAGCATACATGGTCAAAGCACTACAAATAAAGCTCAGGAAAATTAATACTAATTTTTTCATTTTATACTTTTAAAAATAATTAATACTAGGGGCTTTTACAATGTTGCCCCTAGTTATACTTAATTTAGATCTCCATATTCAAGATCGTAAACTTCTCCTGCCGAAAGGCTCTCTGATTTTAGTACTACTGCTTTTTCCTCATAATACTCTATAAAACCATGATCATCATATTTAAGTTCCGCTCTCACCACCTCTATTCTAGCTTTCCCTTCAGTAATCTTAATACCAGGTATTTTAACCCCTTTAGCCACTTTAGGTTCATCTGAATCTGTCACTAAATTTATCTCTGAATCTGTCATATCGATTTTATCCATTCCAAAAACAGAAGCGCTAGAAAAACCACCTAATGTTTCACATCCGCCAGTTACATAGCAAAAAGTTTCTTCTTCCCATTCAGCTGATGCACCGCCACTTCCTTCAGACACAAGATAAACCACTAAAGCATTACCATCACCTTGACCTAGATCATTAGAATCACCGGTATCATCATCACTACTACATGAGAACAGCAATAAAGCTGCGGTAAATAAAATTGCAAAAAAGCTCGATTGATTAAATGTAATTTTAATTTATTTTTTGTTAGATATATTCGTTTTATTCTGGACTAATACATTCTTTTATTAGCACTAAAAGTCCCATTAAGTTGGATTTCGTCTTCTATATTAAGGGTGTCATCGTATTTATATAACGTTACATTAAAACTACCTGTTACTTTATCCTCTGATGAAGAATCAATAGTCAATGTTCCACTGTTTTTCTCCCAAGTAGTATATTCAACAGAATTTGCAAAGTTCCCATCTTCTATATGCGTATAAACAGCATGGAAAGCATCAGAATTATTCACATCGAAACCTACGGTATAGGTACCAGGCTGTGGTCTTGTTATGGATTGATTTGCAGATAGTAATGAAAAATATAGGCTAAATGTCTGAGGTGAAATATCGTGACCACCTAGCTCCCAAGTCGATGTATTCATTATATCCAACTTGTCAAAATCTGCTATTCCTTCCTTATTTGCTTCTATGCCGCCAGATATTGAAAATTTTATTTCTCCTAATTTTGAGCTAATATTGTTGTCATCTGAACTAGAGCAAGATGGCATTACTAAGACCAAAATAAAAGCAACGGATAATAAGATAAATTTGTTTGACATGGTTTTGGGGTGTTTTTAAAAATAGTTTTATTAATAAATTGTTGTTTGAATTTTGATTATAGACCTAATGTTAAGTTCTATTATCAAAGCATTTTCGGTTACAAAATTTTTTTACATTCCAAATCTTAAGTAAGCTTTAGAATATGTTAATAGTCTAAAATAGAAGGGATAGCCTAAAAATTAAGAATAGAAAACATGTGAAGTTTTCTTTTTTATAGGATTTTTTAAGACTAACACAACTGTTAAAGTATTATGTATTTTGATGAAACAAATATCAAGTCAATAAATAAATCTAGAAACAGTCAATTAGTGTTTGCCCTATTTGAATGAGTATTTAAGCAGTTTGAATGAGTATTTGCGATTTTTTAAAAGTTAAATGTTTTATTTTAAACCTATTTTTAATTTAGTAATACACTAAGTCAGATTACTATTTCTAATTATTTTAAATGACAAACACACAACAAGATAAACGAGGCTGGGTTTTAGCGGCATTGATGATTACCATGACATTGGCAGCTATGGACATCACTATTATATCTACCGTGGTGCCGCAAATAGTATCTGATCTTGGTGGCTTCACTAAGTTTTCTTGGGTTTTTTCCATATATCTCCTAGCACAAACAGTAACTATTCCACTATATGGTAAACTAAGTGACTTATACGGACGAAAAAAAATTCTAATCTTTGGTATCGTCGTATTTCTAATAGGTTCAGCAGTGTCTGGATTTGCTTGGGATATCCATTCGCTTATAACATTCCGAGGTATTCAAGGTATAGGCGCCGGTTCTATTATGGCAACTGTAAACACAATAGCTGGTGACATTTACTCAGTAAAAGAACGAGCAAAAATTCAAGGTTATCTATCTAGCATATGGGGCGTAAGTGCTATAATAGGTCCTGCTCTGGGTGGTGCACTTGCCGAATTTGCAAGTTGGCGATGGATTTTCTTTATAAATATTCCAACAGGTATAGTGGCTATTATTTTTCTGATTGTTTACTTTAAAGAAGAGGTAAATGTAGTAAAGTCTAAAATAGACTATAAAGGCGCTATCCTTATTATGTCAACTTTGAGTTTGACTTTGATTTTTCTAATGGAAGGTGGGCAAAGTTGGTCATGGATATCTTGGCACAGTTTAGTTTTTATTATCCTGATTGCTGTCTTGATAAAATGGACATATAACGTTGAGAAAAACAATCCAAATGCAATAATTCCTCTATGGATATGGAAAAATAAAACCATTGGCTTCACCAGCCTAGCTATGGTGGGAATGGGAATAAACGTGATGGGGCCAGAAACTTTTCTTCCTACTTTTACGCAAACTAGTTTAAGGCTCGGAGTTATTGCTTCGGGGTTTGTTTTAGCAAGCATGAGTATTGGATGGCCTACTGCCTCAGCCTTATCGGGACGCTTATATTTACGTATCGGATTTAGAGAAACTTCTTTAATCGGTGCCACTTTGGTAATATTATCGGCTATTGGTTTTCTATTAATTCCAAAACCACAGCCTATTTATTTAATCGTTATAAGTCAGGTAACTTTAGGTGCAGGATTCGGGCTTTTATCTACTCCCTCTTTGGTTGGCACACAATCTATGGTAGCTTGGAATCAACGTGGAGTGGTTACTAGTTCTATAGTTTTTTCTAGAAACCTAGGACAAAGTTTAGGCGCTACTATATTTGGAGCTATTTTCAATAATACACTTAATTATAAACTAAGAAGTGCAACTGTAGATGTACCGATTTCCACACAAAATGTTTTTGAAACCCTACAAAGTACAGAAGTATCCGATAGTGCAAAAATGTTTTTACGCTCTGCTATAACCCGCAATATTCATCAGTCATTTTTTATAATAAATTTTAAGGAGCACTTTTTTATTGAGATTAATTAAGTGCTTTTCGAGTAATTTATCACTTCAAATAAAATTTACTCAACCTTTTCACTCATGCTTTTTATCTTAAAA
>DATGSX010000071.1:0-7158 GCA_035302145.1 Flavobacteriaceae bacterium
GTTTGACGTTCTTTGATAGCTTCAAGAACTACTTGAGTTTTAAATTTTGCGGTGAATTTTCTTCTTGTTCTTTTCATAGGGTTAAATTTACATGTTTATTTTAAACTTAACCTCTGGATCGAATTTCGGGGAGTATTATAGAATCCATAACAGGTTAATATTTTTAAGCTTTATAAAAAAGATGCCTAGGAATTTCCTAAGCATCTTTTTATTTTTTTAAGTAAAGAAATTAAATCTTTCCTTCCTGAATTCGTTCTGTAGGTCGTATAATTACTTGATCTTCCTTATTGAAATCACCAAAGACTTCTATTTTATCTTCCAAGCGGATTCCTTCTTTTATTGGCGTTCTTCGAACATGATTATCGTTTATCGTTAACACATAGTCGCCAGATTGGGTTCTTAAAATAGAGTTTTCTGTTACCCAGAAGCTTGGTGTTCTGCGCTGTAAGTTTAACTTAACCTGTGCATACTCTCCACCATTTAGATGTTGTTCTTTGTTAGTCACATCAAATTCCAAGGTCATAGACCTGTCCGTACGATTGATAAGCCTTGAAGATCTAGAAAGCAACGCTTCATAATTTTTACCAGGTTGCGAATTTACTGTAAAACTCACTTTCATAGAGTCCCTAACTGAGGCCGCATGCTTTTCTGGCAAAGCAATTTTCAAACGGAGCATGTCTTCTTGGGCTAATTTGAAGATAGGCTGGCCTGAGTTCCTACCTACTAAGGCTCCTTCCGATACATTTTTCTCGGTGATTACCCCATCAAAAGGTGCAGTTATTCGTAAATAATTTTGCATTTGCTCGCTATGCCCAGTTTGTGCTTTTGACGCTTCATAAGCGGATAGCGCGCTATTCATAGCACTTTTCGCTCGTTCTAATTCTAGCGCTGCTACGGCACCTTCGGTTTTTGAAGCCTCTAATAACCGTTCATAGTTCTGTTGCGCATATTGATAATCGCTATAAACCTTTTGCTCTGCTGATTTATCCGAAACATAGCGTTGGTTTAATTCTGGTGCTTCTAACACAGCAAGCAACTGCCCTTTCTTTACCTGATCGCCAATGTCTACATGTATAGTCTTTACAAACCCCTCTATTTTAGCAAATAGAGAAACTTGCTCATTTGGCTCTAATTCTCCTGGAATAGTAATAGTATATTCTGGTTGCATATAAGTTATAACCTCTGTATCGTAGGTTATATCAGCTACTTCGGGCGTACGACTTTCATCTTCTCGGGCATCTAAATTATCACAAGCAAAAAAAATTGAAAGGCCTGATAAAGCGAATAGAGCAATTAAAAGTCTTTTGTTTATTAAATTTATATATCTCATGGTTTGGTTTTATTTATTTGAATTTTCTAAATAGTAAATACTGTTTTTATCATCTGGATCCAAGGATGGACTCTTCACCTTCGTTCTAGTCATTATTGAAGAATAAAAGTGTGGAATTAATAGTAAAATAGTTGCAGTAGAGGCAATTAAACCCCCAATAACAGCTCTTCCTAATGGCGCTACCTGCTCCGACCCCTCTCCTATTCCAATAGCGATAGGAAGCATTCCTGCAAACATCGCAGTGGCGGTCATTAATATAGGACGTAAGCGTGACGCTGCTGCTAATCGAGCTGCATTTACTGGCTTAAGTAAAAGTTGTTTTCTATAGAACTCTCCTTGATCGATCAGGAGGATGGTATTGGAAACAGATACTCCGATAGCCATAATAATTCCCATATACGATTGTAGGTTTAAAGTACTACCTGTTAGGAATAGGACCAATAAACTTCCCGCGAATACTGCCGGTACAACCGATAATAAGATTACTGGAATTCTGAAAGATTGGTAATAGGCAGCCATCATTAAAAATATAGCAATAATCGCCACCATTAAACCTAAAGCTAAACTGCTTAATGTTTCGCTAAGTAAATTCATGGTTCCTTCAGTCCATACCGTTACTCCACGTGGTGGTTCTCCAACTTCTTTAATAGCATTGTTCACCGCATTGGATGCCGTACCTAAATCAACATCATGGAGGTTGGCGATAAGCGTAACATATCTATTTGGTCCTTTCCTATTTACTTGTGCTGGTGCAGTGCTACGGTTTAGTGTGGCAACATCTTCTAATATAGGACGCCTACTCCCGCTTTTTAATGGCAAAGTTCTAAGTTGATTCTCTGTTGCTACATCACCATAAGGCAAAGCAACTTGGGTTTGAAATGGTAAACCTGAATTCGGATCAATCCACATATTCTTATTGGTAAATCGTGTGGAAGAGGTAGCGGTTACCATACTATTCTTAACATCCTCAACACTCAAACCAAATTGCCCAGCTAAATCTCTGTCTACATTTATTTCCAGTATTGGATAATCTACCGATTCGGCGATTCTAACATCTCGCAAATACGGGATAGCCTCCATCTTGTCCTTAATTTTATCGGCAAAAGCCTTGGCATCGGCTACTTGTCGTGCACCAACTTTAACTTCTATCGGCGTCATTGCGCCTTGTCCCATAATCTTCTCAGTCAGCTCCATCGGCTCGAAATTAAATTCGGCTTCAGGATATTTAACAGCAACTACTTCTCTTATCTTTTCCCTGATATCCTCTATATCTCCAGTGTAAATACTCTGGTCTACCGATATTTCTAATACGGCTTGATCGGAAGAGCTTGTAAAGAGGAATATTGGGTTAATTGGACTGTTGGGAGATTGTGGGCCTATAAAACCTGAAGTAATGGCAAGGGCCCCATCGGGAAGCATCTCTTCTATATCGTCGATGACGCTTAAAAATAACTCTTCAGTTTTTTCCAATCTACTTCCTTGTGGCGCTTGTATTCGCAATTGGAAATCTCCATTGTTAGAAGTGGGCATTACATCTGTTCCAACTTTATTGATTAACAGCAATACAAGACCACCGGCTGAAATCAAGTAGAAGATAAACAAAGGCGTTGACCTTGGGAACCACCTTCGTAAGGTAAAAGAATATCGCACTCTAAACTTATCGAAGAAAGCGCGTTTCCTTTTGGTTATTTTCACCGGTTTTTTATCCTTCATCAACCAATTTGCCATGATTGGAACAAAGGTTTGTGAGGCAATAAACGACGCAATCATGGCAAACGCTACGGCCATTGAAAGTGGCATAAACATATCCTTAGAGATACCCGTCATGATAAATGTCGGTGTCAAAACAGCTAGAATACTCAATAGAATAAGAAGCTTCGGAACCGATATTTCAAACAATGCATCTTTAATGGCTCTTTGCTTTGGTTTTCCTACATCCACATGTTGGTGAATGTTTTCTATAGTTACTGTGGCCTCGTCTACTAATATTCCAATAGATAGTGCTAATCCGCTCAAGGTCATTATATTAATGGTTTGCCCTATTAAATCTAATACGGTAACAGCGGTTAAAAGAGCAATTGGAATGGTTAAAACAACAATCAATGCTCCTCTTGGATCTCTAAGGAATAGCAATACTACTAAACCTGTTAATACGGCACCCAATAATCCTTCTATCTGTAAATTGGTTAACGACTGTTTGATGTATTTGGACTGATCAAACTCGTATCGTACCTTCATGTCGGCAGGAAGCATATGTTCGAAGTCACTTATAGAGGCTTGTACATTTTCTACTACATCAAGTGTAGACGCATCTGCTTTTTTAATTATCGGTAAATACACCGTTCGATTGCCGTTTACCATCGCGTAACCATAAGTTATATCGGCACCGTCGGTTACATGTGCTACATCTCGTACGTAAATCGTTCGGTCGTTTACTTTTTTAATAGGCGTATTCATAAACTCTTCTGGTCCATTGGCAAGAGAGTTTATAGGTGCCATAAAGTTGGTTTCGCCTATTCTTAGGTTACCTGCAGGTGAGGGTTGGTTGCTTTTTGCAATAGCAATGGTTAAATCTTCTGGACTGAGATTATTTGCCAACAAGAGTTCTGGATCTGCATTTACTTGAATAGTACGTGCACTACCACCAAAAGGTGCGGGTGCAGTAACTCCTGGAATATTAACCAACATCGGACGGATTTTCGTGAGTACTTCGGTCTGAATTTCATTTATGGATCGCTCGTCGCTTTCAAAAACTAATTTTCCAACGGGCAAAGAACTACCATCAAATCGCACTACCATAGGTGGCACAGCACCTGGTGGTAAGAATCCCATGGCTCTAGATACGGAAGTAGAGAGTTCAGCGGCCGCTTGCGACATGTTGGTGCCTGGATAAAAGGTCAACTTCATCAGCGTAAGCCCCTGAATACTCTTAAAGTCAATATCTTGAACACCACTTACAAAAAGCAGCACCTTTTGAAACTCATTAGCCATAAAACCATCCATATGGGCGGGAGATAATCCTCCATAAGGCATGGCGATATAAATAGAGGGCGATTCTACCTCGGGAAATATATCGACATTGATTTTCTTTACAGCCATAACCGAAAAGAAAACAATGGCGAGCACTGCAACCATTATGGATATGGGCTTTCGCAGTGCAAATCTTATTAAATTATACATGTTTTATAAGGGATTAAAAATTATTAAATAAATAATCGAAATCGGCTAGTAAGGCAGCCTCGATAGCCAACAAGGTCCAATAACCATAAGCGGACTCTATGTGCTTTTTTTCGGCCTGTTCCAGTAATTGTTGGATTTGAAGCAAAGTGCTTAAATCCATCAATCCGTTTTTATATCTGGACAGATACATCTCATAAGCACTTTCTGCTTCTTGTTGTGCTTCTTGTGTTCGCAAGACTTCGGTGTATTGATGGAAAATTTTATTTTGGGTTGCCGATAAGTCCGCTTGCATGGCTATTTCTTGTTGTTTATGTAAATGCCCAATGCTTTCTGCATCTTCCAGTAAACTACTTCCCTTCTTCTTTTGGGTATATAAATCGGTAAGGTTCCACGTAATACCTATGCCAACTAAAGCGTTGGTAACCGAGTTGGTAAAACCATCTTGCCACTTGTCCGATACAACAAGGTCCTTCCCAATTCCAGTACCACGATAGGCATAACCACCAAGTAAGTTTACAGATGGAAAAGCAGCGCTTTTCTGCGATTTCCCACTATATTCTAATTGCTTTTTAGTTTGCGCAACCGCGTGTAAGGCTGGATGGTTACTTTGGATGGTTGCTGTAGATTCTTCTAATATTCTCCGTGGATCTAAAAATTTTGAAAGAGAATTTTGCAGAGACACTTCCTCATTGCCCGTTAGTTCAAGAAGTTTAATCATAGCAGCTTGTTTCTGCCCTTTGATTTTCTCGTTCTCCCCTAAAGCTTGGTTATAAGAGGAGGATGCTAAAAGGCTATCGGCTGGAGTTTTTATTCCAGCTCTAGCCAAACCAGCGGTTATTTCGCGAATACTATAAAGCCTTTCTAGATTTTTAGTATTCCAAGCAAATTGTGATTCGCTATATAGAAGATGTAAATAACGATTCGATAAGTCTCTTTTTAAAGCTACTATATAGGCTTCTTTTTCACTTTGCCTCCTTAGTGTATGGTATATTGCAGTTTTGGATTTATTCTTCCTTTTACCAAATGAAAACAGCTCCCACTCTATAGTAGCCGATACGTAGGTATTTGGTGTTAAGGAAGCTCCTACTAGATCGGAAGAGCCACTAACGTTAAATAGACCAGCTTGAGGGAAAAAAGCTCCCATGCTGCCTTCGTACGTACTATAGGTGTTTTGTGCTTGCGCTTTTAACTGAGGCAGACGTTCTCCTTTAACCACTTGTTCCTCAAGTTTTGCAGCATTTAATGAGGATTCTTTAGAGGCTATACCTGGGTATTTGTCCTCTACTTTTTGCCATAATTCGCCTAACACTCCATTTTGTTGTTGTGCTATAACAGAAGTAGGCAATATCAAGATTAACCACAGGAATGTGGTTAGTCTTTTATATTGTATCATAATAATTTTATATTTAAATAATTGATTTAACAAACCATCACAATAGACTTTCAATCAGCACTTTATGTCAACTATTTATGCGTAGTGGCATAAGATTAGACAAAGTGAATTTCGTCTTTTCCCTTAGGAAAATCCTACTAATAGTTGAAAATATAATGATGGTATTTTTGAGAATTACTAGCTGTTTAGTCCTCTATATTTAAATAGAATAGGTTCTTACTATACTAGTAATATCTCCATAGTATCTCCAGAAGTATTGGAGAAAAAAGTGGGTACGCTTATGCGTTGTACAGAATCAATTTTTTAAATAAAATATAGATGGGTACGTCTCCTGTTTTCTCAGGCGGTCCGTAGGTATATTCTGTCGGCTCATCATTAAAGTTAGGTACCAAAAAGCTTAGAAACACACTGTCTTGTAGTGTAGCCGGCGACAGAATTTTCAATAAAGAAGTATCACTATTGTCTACGGTTAAAACTTGTAGGTCTTTACAGCTTAAACAATTGCTATTATTACTTACAAGCTTATCGTTTTCTAAGTGAAGTACTGTTTTTGTGGTACTCACTGGTAGATCCAGCAAGGATTTTAATCCACGTTTGGTAGAGCAAGAAGAAAATATAAGAAAAATGGCAAACAGTACAGCAAATAGCTGGCTTGCGTTAAATCTTCCGTTATTTACTCTCTTTTGCATCATAAACACCAAACATAGTACATTTTATCTGTAATAAAAAAGCTTACTCCCTATCCTAACCATTTTATAATCCTAAATCATTAGACATCAATCAAGTACAGCGCAATTACAAAAGAGTGATTTTCAGATTAGACAAAGCTACACAGAAAAAAACCTTCACACCATTGCCCTTTGCAGAACTTTGCGATACAAATAGCTACTAACTATCATTTAAACTCGAAATGTAGTTACGCAGAGAAACACTAAGAACACGCTAAGCCACACAGAGAAAAAACCTTCGCGCACCTTTGCTCCTTTGCGGAACTTTGCGATACAAAATAAACTACTAACTATTATGTAAACTCGAAATGTAGTTACGCAGTGAAACGCTAAGAATACGCTAATCCACACAGAGAAAAACCTTCACACCATTGCCCCTTTGCGGAACCTTTAGATTAGCAAAGTATAAATTAGACTATAAAACAAATAAGATTTGCAATAATAGAGTTTCATTTTTTTATTGATAACCTTAACTTGTTAACAACAATAAAAAAAGAATGGGGTGAACTTTTTTGCGTACAAGTCCT
>DATGSX010000072.1:0-36583 GCA_035302145.1 Flavobacteriaceae bacterium
GTTTGACGTTCTTTGATAGCTTCAAGAACTACTTGAGTTTTAAATTTTGCGGTGAATTTTCTTCTTGTTCTTTTCATAGGGTTAAATTTACATGTTTATTTTAAACTTAACCTCTGGATCGAATTTCGGGGAGTATTATAACGATATAATAGTTGATTAAACCAGCTCTTTTAAAAGCTAGTATATAATGATCAAATCCTCTGATAAATAATCCTAAGCTCGAAGCAGATAATAGAGAATTGTTTATGAGCCTGATTATTCACTTTTGAGTTAAAACACAACGAGCATCTAAACCAACATCATTAAAAACAGCTCTTGTTAGAAGACCATTATTCAAATAAAAAACCGCCTAATATAAAAATATGAGGCGGTTTTTCATTTGATTGTAACTTAAATATAAATGGTTTTACACATTTATATACTCGTCTTCTAAATCTATGTCGTCTTTCTTTTTAAACTTTGCTAGTAAAGCATCTTTGTTTTTACTTCTTATTAAGCTATCGTACATAAGTGGCGTAGCTATGAATAGGGAAGAATAAGTTCCTACTACAATCCCCACCATTAAACCGAATATTAAACTACGAATAGACTCAGCACCAAATAAGAACATAGCGAGTAGTACAATAAACGTTGTCATAGACGTGTTTAACGTTCTACTTAGTGTGCTATTAAGTGCATTATTGACTGTTCGGTCTAGCGACCAATCGTTTTCCAATCCGAAATACTCTCGAATTCTGTCAAATACAACCACCGTATCATTCAGGGTATATCCTATTACTGTAAGGATTGCTGCTATAAAGGATTGGTCTATTTCCATACTAAATGGACTGATAGTGTAGAACAACGAGAATACTCCTAGAACGATAATAACGTTGTGGGCTAATGCTCCTACCGCACCGAAGCTAAATTGCATTCCACGGAAACGCATTAAAATATATAAGAATATTATTAGTAGGGAACCTCCTACAGCTTGAGCTGAGGACCTCTTTATGTCATCTGCAATAGTCGGACTCACCTTATAATACTCCATCCTACCGATATTTTTATCATCGCTGTAATCCGTAAATTCAGCAAAGGTCATCCCAGAAGGTAAATAAGGTTTAAGTCCTTCAAATAACATTTCTTCAATTTGCTCATCGACTTCTGTACCAGTTTCATTTACCAAGTAGTTGGTTGTAATTTTAACTTGGTTTCTAGGTCCGTAAGTTTTTGCTTCGGCACTACCAAAGACATCTACTAGATCTTCTTGAAGTTTGGTAGTATTAATTGCCTCATCGAAACGAACCGTGTAAGTTCTTCCTCCAACAAAGTCTACACCTTGATTAAATCCTCTTACTCCCATAGAGATAATACTTATAAGTATTAGTGCTCCAGAGATGATATAAGCAATTTTACGCTTCTCTAAGAAATTGATATTTACATTATTAAATAGGTTAGCTGTAGCTGGCGTACTGAAGGTTAGTTTTTTACGCTTAGCAACTGCATAAGCAACAAATATTCTTGTTATGAATATCGCAGTAAATAAAGAAGTAGCAATACCGATTAATAAAGTAGTTGCGAATCCTTTAATTGGTCCAGAACCTAACCAGAATAATATAATACCAGTTAATGCTGTAGTAATATTTGCATCTAGAATAGAAGATAATGCGTTTTGGAAACCATCTTTTACAGCCTCATCCAAGATTTTGCCGTTTCGCAACTCTTCTCGTATTCGTTCAAATATAAGTACGTTAGCATCTACCGACATACCTATAGTTAGAACTATACCCGCAATTCCTGGTAAAGTAAGTACGGCATTTAAACTCGCGAGAATTCCAAAAATGAATAATAGGTTTATCAATAAAGCAACATCAGCATAAAGTCCCGCTTTTCCATAGTAGAATACTACCCAAATCAATACAAGAGCTAAGGCTAATGTAAACGACATTATACCTGAGTTAATGGCTTCTTGTCCTAGAGTTGGTCCCACCACTTCTGCCTGTACAATATCTGCAGAAGCTGGTAGTTTTCCTGCTTTTAAGATATTCGCAAGGTCTTGCCCCTCTAGAATAGTAAAGTCTCCAGTAATCTGGCTTCTTCCTCCTGCAATTGGTCCTGATGTAACTCCTGGTGCAGAGTAAACCACATCGTCTAGAACTATAGCAATCTGACTTTGGTTATTATATGCCTTCCCAGTTAGTGCTTCCCATTCTCTTGCACCTCTACCGTTCATTTGCATATCTACAGTAACTCTGTTCATTTGGTCAAAAGATTGGCTAGCGTCTACAACCACACTACCATCTAAGGCAGGCTTATTCTCTCTATTTCCTTGTAAAGCATATAGCGAAACAAAAGTATCGTTTAGCTCTGCATTCTCATCTGCTAAGCCCCAAACAAATTTGGCAAATCTGTGTTGCGCTGGTAATAGTCTGCGAACTTGAGGTGTTTTTAAATAGGAGTTTATCGCAGCCGTATCTTTAACACTAAAGGTAGCTAAAACAGGTCCTCCTGGATAGCCAGGTGACACAATTTTAGAAAAAATAGGATTGTTTTTCACAAATTCATCTTCTGCACCTTCTTCTTCTACCCCCAATAATTCGCTAAGTGCATCATCGGTAGCAACCTCAGTATCTTGATCTTCTTCAGTTTCTTCTACTGCTTGACTGGATTGACTTTCTGCAGCAAGCATTTCTCTAACCTTTTCATTTGCTTGCACAAGGAAACCTTCCATTTCCTCTAACTTAAATACTTCCCAGAATTCTAACTGAGCAGTAGATTGTAAAAGGCTCGTGATTCGGTCAATATCTTTAGCGCCTGGCAATTCAACTAATATTCTCTCGCTCTCTCCTAATCGTTGTATGTTTGGCTGTACTACCCCGAAACGGTCGATACGCTGTCTGAATACTTCGAAAGCTGAACCGATTGCCTCGTTAACTTTTGCTTGTATTACTGGACGAACTTGCTCATTAGTCATGTCTAGACGAATATCGTCTTCCATGTTTTTATTAAAGAAGATATCTGGTGAAGCTAATCTATTATCACCTGGTAATGCATTAAATTCTCTAAAAAATGCATCTAAAAAATTTTGTTGCTCTTCTTTTGCCAAGGTTGATGCTTTTTGCAAAGCTTCGTTAAACGCTGGGTCTCTTGAATCGTTGGATAAAGTCTTTAGAATTTCATGTACAGAAATCTCTAAGATTACGTTGATTCCTCCTTTTAAGTCGAGTCCTCTATTAAGCTCTTTTTCTTTGGCTGTTTTGTAATCCACTCCAAAAACAATAGGATTATTGGCAATGGAGTCCAAATATCGATTTTCTACAAGCTGTCTTTGTTCTACATCACCTGTTTCTACTACACTCTCAGCATAACTCCTAGCTTCTTTTTCTACTTTACTTGCAATAAAAGTATAGGAAAGCTGATGAATACTCACCAATCCGAACAGAACTGCAAAAACAATAATTAAGCCTTTATTTCGCATTTTATATGTATTTTCTCTTGATTAAAATCATGCAAATATAACGTATCGTTAACTATCTAACAATTATTTCCTTTCAATTTATTTTAGCGTAGATTAGCTCTAAAACAAGCGATATTGTATTAATTCGTGGCCAAAGTATAGCAAGTATATTTATTACTGCTTAAACATGCTACTACGTTCTAAATAAGTGATTGGAAAACGCCCTATTAGTGAAACATCTTATCTTATGAACTAATCAAGTATTACTTTAATAAACCTCAGATGGTTAAATGTGAGGCTAATTTTGAGATATAAACTTAGAGGTCTTACAAAATATTCCATGATCAAAATAACCTATAAACTACATTAAGGTCGTTCAGTGCAAGGAAACTTTCATTAATATAATTAAGAAAGGTCGCTCTTGGCGACCTTTCTTAATTATATTACTTTCAGAGTATTTTTTACAGTTCTAAAAGAGAATTCACCTTTCGAACTCCTTCTACGCTAGTTTTAAAGGCTTCTTTTTCCTTATCGTTTAACTCTAGCGAAACGATTTTTTCGATACCATTTTTACCTAGTACCACAGGAACTCCAATACAAATATCTTTTTCACCATACTCTCCATCAAGCATAACTGAGCAAGGGAATATTTTCTTTTGATCGCATGCAATAGCCTGTACTAAACCAGAAACTGCTGCACCTGGCGCATACCAAGCTGATGTTCCTAGAAGTTTTGTCAAAGTTGCACCACCCACCTTAGTATCTTCCAATACTTGGTTTAAGCGATCTTCTTTTATAAACTTCGATACTGGTATACTATTACGGGTAGCAAACCTAGTTAGTGGAATCATTCCCACATCGCTATGCGCACCGATAACCATTCCGTCAACATCGCTAATTGGCGCACTTAACGCCTCGGCTAAACGATATTTAAATCGAGCTGAATCTAGCGCTCCTCCCATTCCTATAATACGCTCTTTTGGTATGTCTAAGGTTTTATGCACCAAGTATGTCATGGTATCCATAGGGTTGCTTACGATTATTACTATGGCATTTGGAGAATGTTCAATTAAACTCGATGTAACACTTTTAACGATGTTTGCGTTTGTACCTATTAGTTCTTCACGCGTCATTCCAGGTTTACGTGGCACACCACTAGTAACAACTACAATATCACTATCTGCTGTTTTTGAGTAATCGTTTGTCACTCCTACAATTCGTGTGTCGAATCCATTTAAAGAAGCAGTTTGCATCAAGTCCATGGCTTTTCCTTCTGCAAAACCTTCTTTAATATCTAATAGCACTACTTCACTCGCAAAATCTTTGATAGCAATGTACTCGGCACAACTTGCGCCCACTGCACCTGCTCCTACAACTGTTACTTTCATTATATATTTATTATGTTAATATGAATTTGATTTACTCTATATTGGTTGCAAAAGTACAATTTCTTAACCTAGATGAAAGCCATTTTTAAAGTTTTCTATTTTACTACACATGAGTTAAATTGAATTTCTTTTTAATTTTAATTGGCACTCAAGTATTCGAATTGTACTGATAATTACAAAAAACAAAGCCCAACCTTAATCTTTAAGGGTGGGCTTTACTTTCTATTTTATTTATTTGTTATGCATCGATATTAGCGTATCTAGCATTTCTTTCTATAAATTCTTTACGTGGTGGCACTTCATCACCCATAAGCATAGAGAATACTCTGTCTGCCTCTACATCATTGTCTATAACCACTTTTCTTAAAGTTCTATACTTTGGATTCATAGTGGTATCCCACAATTGCTCGGCATTCATCTCTCCTAGACCCTTATACCTTTGAACATTAGCTCCAGAGCCAAACTCCTCTATCAATTTATCGCGCTCCTCATCGCTCCAAGCGTAATCGCTTTTCGAGCCTCTTTTCACTTGATAAAGTGGTGGTGTTGCGATATAAACGTGTCCCCCTTCTACAAGACCACGCATGTAGCGGTAGAAGAAAGTAAGAATCAATGTCGCAATGTGACTACCGTCTACGTCAGCATCACACATTATAACCACTTTATGGTATCTTAATTTCTCTAAGTTAAGCGCTTTACTATCTTCTTCTGTACCAATGGTTACACCAAGTGCGGTAAAGATATTTCTAATTTCCTCGTTGTCGTATACACGATGTGGCATAGCCTTTTCAACGTTTAGAATCTTACCTCGAAGTGGTAAAATAGCCTGAAAATCTCTATCACGTCCTTGTTTAGCTGTTCCACCTGCGGAATCCCCCTCCACTAAGAACACCTCGCTTTTTGCTGGATCTTGTTCGGCACAATCCGATAATTTACCTGGCAAGCCTCCTCCGCTCATCACAGTTTTACGCTGTACCATATCCCTTGCTTTTCTAGCAGCATGTCGGGCTTGTGCAGCAACAATGACTTTTTCAATAATTATTTTCGCATCATTAGGGTTTTCTTCTAGATAGTTTTCTAGCATCTCTGATACAGAACGACTAACTGCCGTAGAAACCTCACGGTTTCCTAACTTCGTTTTTGTTTGCCCTTCGAATTGTGGTTCCTGTACTTTTACCGAAACAATTGCAGTAAGCCCTTCTCTAAAGTCATCTCCTGAAATCTCAAACTTGATTCGATCTAACATTCCGGAGTTCTCGGCGTACCTTTTTAATGTCGTTGTTAATCCACGACGGAAACCGGTTAAATGAGTACCTCCCTCGTGTGTATTAATATTGTTTACGAAAGAAAAAAGATTCTCGTTGAAAGTGGTATTGTATACCATTGCAACTTCCACTGGAATATCATTCTCCTCGCCTTCCATAGAGATTATTTCCGAAATAATCGGTTCGCGATTTCCATCTAGGAAACGTATATATTCTTTAAGTCCTTCTTCGCTATAGAATTCTTCGCCAAGGAATGACCCATCCTCTTCAACTACTCTTTTATCTTCAATTTTTATTTTAAGCCCTCGATTCAAGAATGATAACTCTCGCATTCTCGATGCAAGTGTTTCGTAATCAAAATCGATTACACCTTTAAATATTTGAGGATCTGGTTTAAATGTAACGGCAGTACCTACTTCGTCTGACTCACCAATAGCCTTTACTGGTGCCAATGATACACCACGTTCATATTTTTGCTCCCAAATTTTGCCTTCACGATAAACCGTTGCTGTTAAGCTTTCTGACAGTGCGTTTACTACAGAAACACCTACCCCGTGCAACCCTCCAGAAACTTTGTAAGAGTCTTTATCGAACTTACCTCCTGCTCCAACTTTGGTCATTACTACCTCAAGAGCGGACATTCCTTCACCAGAGTGGAAATCTACTGGAATACCACGTCCATTATCTGAAATAATTACCGATCCATCCTCATGTATTATCACTTCAATGGTGTCGCAGTGCCCAGCCATGGCCTCGTCTATGGAGTTATCTACTACCTCATAAACCAAATGGTGTAATCCACGTGTCCCAACATCACCAATATACATTGATGGACGCATACGCACGTGTTCCATCCCTTCTAAAGCCTGAATACTATCGGCACCATAAGCACCTTTTTTTTGTTCTTCGCTCATATATAAATAAACTTATTTCTAAAAATAACAACAAACAAATATACTAAAAAATACACAATACTTAGTCCCTGAAGTGCACTTATATAGTTTTCCTAATACTTGTTCTTGATTATTGCATTACTAAAATATAACGTGTAAAGTTTCCGTTTAGTTTCCTCACACCATCCCGCTTCAACTCCTTGAATAAGAAAACCCTATGGAACATCTATATACTTATGTGTTTGCAAAGATATGCGCCACTTTGTGTTCTTTTTTACATAATCCACAATAAGAGGCGTCATAACATCTCTTTTACTCCATTCCGGTTGCATTAGCAGCATACAATCTGGACCTACTTTCGCTGCTTGTTCTTCTGCAAAAACAAAGTCGTTCTTGTTATAAATAATAACTTTCAATTCATTCGCCAACGCATATGATTTCTCAGTAGGCAACTTTCGTTTCTTCGGAGATAAGCAAAACCAATCCCATTGCCCAGTAACCTTATAAGCCCCAGAAGTTTCTATATGCACTCGCTTGCCTTTTTCATGAAGAGCCTTTGTCAACTTATCCATATTCCAAGTTAACGGTTCACCTCCAGTAATAACAACCATCTCAACATGTGTTGGAACCGCCGACACCAACTTGTTTACGGTATGAACCGGATGCTCGTCTGCGTTCCAACTTTCTTTAACATCACACCAATGACAGCCAACATCACATCCGCCTAGACGAATAAAATAAGCTGCTACTCCTTGGTACATTCCCTCGCCTTGAATAGTGTAAAAAGCCTCCATAACTGGAAGTTCTTCCCCTGCTACTATTTCTTTCTTAATTTCTTTTATCATCGGGCGCAAATATAATCATATTCTCGGTTGTAATATGTATAAAGCACTGGCTTTTTACAAACAATCAAGCCTGTTTATTTTGCTTGTCGCTTGAATAAAAATTATCTTATATTTGATTCTTATTTGATAGTTTCTAAGTTAACAAGAAACCTCTAGCAATAATACTAACTACGTATATAAATGGATAAGAATAAAAAGTGGATTACTTTATACTCCATAATTGGAGCAATTACCATTACTATTTATTATATCCTACAACTAGACTTCTTTTTAAAATGGGGTAGTTTACTACCATTTCTTAAAAAGCTGAGCTTCAGTACTTTCATGCTTTCAGCAGTATTGCTAATCAAACATATAACAATACGCCTGATTGAGACTAGAGTAACTAATCAAGGGGATCAGCACAACCTATTACGTGTAACCAATTTAATAGCCACCTCTTTATTAGCGCTTATATTAGCTTCTATTGTAATTCAAGAGCCACTTACCACTTTGTATGGTATTGGAATATTCTCATTGATATTGGGTTTTGCATTACAAGCACCTATTACATCATTTATAGGTTGGTTATATATAATTTTCCGTCATCCTTATCAAGTTGGCGATCGAATTGAAATAAAAAGTCACAAAGGAGATGTTATTGAAGTAAGCTACTTAGACACCACTATTTTAGAACTAAGTGGAAATTACCTTGGGAATGACCGTAAAAGTGGTAGAATAATAAAAATTCCAAATAGCACTGTTCTAAGTAATGAGGTGATTAATTACTCTGGCGACCAAGCACCATTTATATGGAACGAAACTCCGATTCAAATAGCATTTACAAGTGATTTAAAGTTTGTTTCGCAATGTTTAATAGAAGCTGCAACCACGGATTTTGAAATCTTATATCCATCTTTGGTAAACGAAAGCAAAGAATGGGAGCCAACCGTATATTACAGAATAAACTCTTATGCATGGCTTGAAGCAGTTGTAACTTATCCTGTAGAACCAAAAGATATGACAGAGCGAAGAAATAGAATATTGCGTACAGCCTTACCTATGCTAAATGCACAGCCAGAAAAGGTACAGTTCCCAGAAGGAGCCAAACGCTAATAGACGGATGAGAATTGAAACTAATATTTTTTCTAGTAAATCAAACAAGAGGTTTAGTGAATTCCCTACTATCACTCACTAAGCGTTAAATGATAGAGTAATAGAATCAAAACCTGTTCTATCATATACATAAGTAGGGATTTCAGTTTTCATGATTTTCACTCCTTTTTCTTTTGCTCTTTCAAAAAAGTCAGCATCTGCACCAAGTGGCAACTTTTTAAATCCTCCTAGCTCTTTGATTATCTCTTTCTTTACAAACATAGTTGCGCCGACAAAACATTTCGATAGATGGATTTTCGTTTCAAGATTATTCTTGTTCGGGACATAAGGATCACCAAGAACCATAAATCCACCATGAAGTAGATCTATTTTAAGATTCTTAAGTAAAATATTCATTCTAGATTGCAAATGTTCTGGTTTATACCAATCGTCCGAATCGAGAAATGTAACAAACTCCCCATTACAATAAGGAATAGCCTTACTTCGAGCCATAGCAACTCCTTGATTTTCTTGTTTGATATAGTTAATCGGTAAGCCTCGATCTATATAAGCTTCAACAACCTTTTTTGTGCCATCTGTACTACCATCATCCACAATCCAAGCCTCCCAATCTTTAAAGCCCTGCTTCAACAAAGAATCCAAAGCTCTTGGCAAGATATAAGCCCGATTATAGGTAGCAATAACCACGGATAGTTTAGGCATCTTTTTGCATCTCGTCTATCGCTATTGCAGCATGAGCAACTGCTGCACCGGCCCTCATTTCGGCAGCTATCCAAGTTGCTTCTACAATTTCCTCCTTGCTAACACCCATTTTTAAGGCCTGTTTAGTATGGCTTCGAATACAGTAGGGACATTGCGTAACATGTGCTACTGCAATCGCAATTAAATGTTTGGTTTCTTCAGGAATTACACCTTTCTTAAAAACGGTGTTACTAAAGCCTCTCCAAGCTTCTATATGCTCTGGCGCTAATCTAGCTCGTTCTTCTATTATTTTAGAAGTATATTTCGGAAATAAAGATTCTTTTTGGTCCATGGCATCTTTTCTTTTAAAGATAGAAATATATCCCTACATAAATCGATTCTGCACCTACCAATTAACCATGTATACCTATCTTTTTAACTAAGCCATTTCCTTATAGACATCACGTCTCAGATATGATTTATGTTACATTATCATATTTCAATCTACTATTATAATCTTTATAAATTATATCGTACCTTGCTTTTTCGTAAATTCGTTTCTGTGTAGTTAAACCTAACATAGTTTACACTGCCAGAACTCGTTATTTACCTTCTGTATATAGCACATTACCAATACCGGAAACTAGAAATGAGTATATAGCTTTACATCTTTGTTTCTTGGATTTATTATTTTTAAACTAAAAAGATTAATGAGAAAAACACTTTTCACTATTATTTTAATTGCAAGTATGCTTGCTAGTTGTGAGCAAAAAGATCAAAACTTCATTATTAAAGACGACCAAATAGGATTGCTACACAAGGGAGCATTCATTAAACAAGTAGACTCTATTTTTGCACAAGACTCTATTGTATCCTCTTCCATAAAAGCAATAGAGGGTTATCAAAATGAAGTGGAGGTATTCGACAAAGACGGTAACCAATTGATGGTACTTTCACCAAAACAAAACAACAATCCAAACTCACCGATTACACATATACAAATTACCGACCCTCGCTATAAAACGGACAAAGGAATAGGAATTAAGAGCACTTATAAAGACATAAAACAACACTACGCAATACAAAAAGTAGAAACCACCTTCTCTTCGATTATTGTTTTTTTAGAAAACAGCCCTATTTATATATCGTTTGATAAGGAAGTATTGCCAGATGACATTAGGTATGATTTAAATTTAAAAGTAGAACCAACACAAATACCAGATGATGCCACTATTAAACTTTTTATGGTATCTTGGGATATTGACTAAAATCAGCAAAGATGAAATTAAGTTTAGAGAATAAGTATGCTTTGGTGTGTGGGAGCACCTCTGGTATAGGTGAAGCTATTGCTATAGAACTAGCAAAACTAGGAGCTACTATTACACTATTAGCAAGAAATGAAGATAAGCTAAAAAAAGTATTGCAAAAACTTCCAACCACTACTAAGGAGAATCACAATTATGCTGTAGCTGATTTTGCAAATTCGCAACAGGTGCAAGAAACGGTTGAGAGATTATGCAAGGAGAGAAAGTATCACATCTTAATAAACAATACTGGTGGACCTAAAGGTGGTCCAATAATAAACGCTGCAACTCAAGAGTTCACTAATGGGTTTAAAATGCATCTCGTTGCAAATCAAATCCTAACACAAGCAGTCGTACCAAGCATGAAAGAAGCTAGCTATGGTCGTATTATTAACATAATTTCGACTTCAGTAAAGCAACCTATCGATGGACTTGGCGTTAGCAATACTATTCGCGGTGCAGTAGCAAGCTGGAGTAAAACCATGGCGAACGAGTTAGGGCCGCATGGTATAACGGTGAATAATGTTCTTCCAGGATTTACTGCTACCCCACGATTAGCATCTATTATAAGTACACGCTCTAAACGTGAAGATAAAAGCGAAGAAGATGTAATAAGAACTATGAAGAGTATAGTGCCGGCAAGACGTTTTGCTAAGCCAGAAGAAGTAGCTTATGCTGCTGCTTTCTTAGCTAGTCCTGCAGCACAATATATCAACGGCGTGAATCTTCCTGTAGATGGAGGGCGCACAAAATCCCTATAAAGCTTATCATTATGGAGACAAACAAAAAGAAGTTGCGTATTAATGGTCATTCCCACTTATTACCTTATCCAGAAGACATTCCAAGCTTTATGCGAGAAAAAGAAATATTCTGGGTAGATGATGAAAGGAAATACATGCTTCAGAAAAACTGGAAAAGACCGGTTACGGATTCTAGTTTTTTCCTAAATGAAAAGCTAGAATGGATGGAAAGATATAATATAGATCATGCAGTGATATTAAATCTTTCGCAATTATACGGCAATGGTCTGCGAATGGAAGAAATGCAGCAAGCATTGCGTTTCCAAAACGATTTTAATGCCAAGCTAGAACATAACCATCAAAGTAAATTCACCAGTGGTTTTGTAGTTCATCCTGGATTTAGAGAAGGTGCTTTATGGGAAATTCGTAGATGTGTAGAAGAACTTGATTTAGGTCTATTGTGTTTGCCAACACACTACATGGACACTATTGGCACCTGGCGCTGTATATTTGACAAAGAAAACCAACCGATATTTGAGTTGGCCAATGACTATAATTTAGCTATTGAAATTCATCCATATGATGGAGAGAAATTCATTAAACTTGAAAATACAGCATGGCGTTTTCATTTAATTTGGATGCTAGCGCAATGTGCCGATGCCTATCACTTTTATACGCTAAATGGTTATGCTAATAAATATCCGAATTTGCGTGTTTGCTTTGCTCATGGCGGACAGTTAGCACAAATGAACTTGGGCCGTAGAATTCAGGGATTCGACGGGAGACCTGATTTATTCGAAGGAATGGATCATCCAAGAAAATCTGTTGCTCATCCGAATATATTCTTCGACTCTCTTGTACACGACACGGGGTCCTTCAAATTGCTAGTTAACAATCAAACAGCCAAACAGGTTATTGTTGGATTAGACGATCCATATCCACTAGGGGAAATGGAAAGCTTACCACAATCATCTTATCCTGGAAAGCTTTTAGATTTAGCCTTAGAGCGAAACATCATTACACAAGAAGAGCACGATGCTATGTGGTCGGAGAATATAGCACAATGGCTTTATGGCGATGACAAAAAGAAAAAAGATGCTTTTTATAAAAGAATTTTATCATGAGTGAAATAGTAAACAAAAAAATAGAAACTTACGTCGAGGAACATTCCCAAAATGAGCCAGAGCTTTTACAAAAGTTAAACAAAGAAACCTGGGAAAATATTCATAGCCCAAGAATGTTAAGTGGACATTACCAAGGACGTTTGCTAAGCATGTTATCGAAATTATTACAACCTAAAACCATTTTAGAAATAGGAACCTACACAGGCTACTCGGCTATTTGTATGGCAGAAGGGTTGCGACCTGATGGAAAACTGCATACAATAGATATAAATAAAGACCTATACGATTTACAACGTAGATATTTCGATCTTTCTGAGTATGGACAAAGCATTATACAACACGTTGGTGATGCAAAAGAAATAATCCCAACCATTGACGCTACTTTTGATTTAGTATTTATAGACGCAGACAAACGTGGTTATAAAAAATATGTAGAATTGGTACTACCAAAGATGTCATCTGGTGGAGTTATTTTAAGCGACAATGTACTTTGGAAAGGGAAAGTAATAGAAACCGATCCTAAAAAAACAGATAACAGAACAAAATCTCTACAAGAGTTTAATGTTTTTATGAATACGCATCCACAGCTTGAATCCATCGTTCTACCTATTCGCGATGGTTTAACTTTAAGCCGTGTGAAGTAACAGTAGTTTTTAGAAGTTAATTTTATCTTCTATAAATTTAGGTAACTTAATCCATTCTTTTTTATAAATACTATGGGTTAGTATTCCGAGTACTATTCCTACTCCAGCTCCTACAATAATATCGCTAGGATAATGAACACCAGTAATCATTCTACTTAAAGCAAAGAGAACAGGCCATAAATAAAAAATATACACCCATTTTATTTCTTTTTGGAGTGCCAATACGGTAAACGTAATAATTGCAAAACTAAAAGATGCGTGGCCAGAGAAAAAACTAAAACTATCTTTACATAATAATACTCGTAAAGAAACCGCTAACTCTTCGACATTACATGGGCGTAAACGTTTAAAACTATATTTTGTAATAGCTTTTACAAACAAGGTTAAAACACCAGTAGCAACAAAAAAAGAAGATGCAATAACAGCATTAGCTCTACTTAAATGTCTAAAAAACAAATAGACAATAAACAAAAACATCGGAAACCAAATCCATATTTCTGTTACCACTAACCAAAACGAATCGGTACTTTCTCTTCCGAAACTATTCACCCAAATTAATAATTCAGTATCCCAACGATACAGTGTGTCTTTCATTTATCGTTTTCTTTTTATCGGTCCTGTAATATCAGAAACTTCATCCTTAACCTCATTAATCTCCTTAGTTATATCTTTTGTAAAGTCTAAGTCAATGTCCTCTTCTACCGTTTTAGTGATTTCATTCTTTATATCATTTGTAGCATGCTTCACTTCTTTAATAGCCTTTGCCACCCCTCTCACAATCTCTGGGACTTTATCTGCACCAAAAAATATCAGCACAAAAAACACCACTATCAAAATCTCTGGAGCACTGATAAATAAGATATAATTCGCTTGTATCATGTTGCAAATATAATTAATAATAACATACTGCTGTACTAAAATTTCTGGTATCCGATTTAGATTATAAAAAGATAGCAGTTCATCCAAAAATGGTGTTAGATAAAAGTTCCTAAAAACCTAAAAACCCTTTACTTTATTAGATTTTACTTGCAACTAATTATTCCCTAATCCACTTTTTCGTTTTTGTCAATTATTTTCTAGTTCTACGTTATTCACAAGTAGTTTCGTATTTTTACGTTCAACAAATTTTATAACACAATGAAAAACATGCTTGTTGCTAGCACCTCTACCCTACATGGAGGTAGCTATTTAGATTATCTTTTACCATCTCTTAAAGAGCATTTCAAGGATACAAATGAAGTGATTTTCATTCCTTATGCACGCCCTGGAGGGATTTCTCATGATGCTTATACCGAAAAAGCACAAGAAGCTTTCAGTCAACTAGACATCACATTGAAAGGATTACACACTTTTAGTGATCCACAAAAAGCTTTAGAAGAGGCTAATGGGATTTTTACCGGAGGGGGAAACACATTTTTATTGGTAAAGATGTTATATGAAGAAAACGTTCTAGATGCTTTGCGCAATGCCATAAATAGCGGTACTCCTTACTTAGGAACAAGTGCTGGAAGCAATATTTGTGGACAAAGCATGCGTACCACCAACGATATGCCAATTGTTTATCCACCTAGTTTTGACACTATTGGTGCTTTACCATTTAATATCAACCCACATTATTTAGA
Organism: Flavobacteriaceae bacterium; assembly: GCA_035302145.1. Classification (GTDB taxonomy): domain Bacteria; phylum Bacteroidota; class Bacteroidia; order Flavobacteriales; family Flavobacteriaceae; genus JAJYTI01. The sequence continues at coordinate 15,038 of DATGSX010000072.1, forward strand.
CCCAAATCCTGACAGCACCCATATGGGTGAGACCCGTGAAACACGAATTAATGAGTTCCATAGCCAAAACAAAACTCCTGTGGTAGGATTACGTGAAGGCAGCTGGTTAGAGGTAAAAGGCGATACCATTACACTTCGTGGAGATTTAGATGCTAGGATATTTGAACAAAATAACAAACCAATAGAAATCTCTCCTGGTGGTGACTTAAGCGAACTAAAATAACCGAATGCATCGTAGCGAATTTTTAAAGGGTATGTTATTGTTGGGGATTGGACTGCAGGTTTCCCCTTTATCTTTATTTGCAAATAATCCAACTTCCTACACTGCATCACAATTGACAGGCAAAGGAGGTTTGCAATTAATTGGCTCCTCGCAACAACTTCAAGAAGAAGTCTGGCATGCCTACGAAAAGATGCAAAGCGCAGCAAAATCAGAAAATATAAATATCCAAGTCGTTTCTGGTTACCGAAGCTATGACAGACAAAAAACGATTTACGAAGCAAAGTATAGGTCATTTACCAGAGAAGGGATGACACCTGAAGAAGCTATCTCAGAAATTCTAAAATACTCCACACTTCCAGGTACTTCCAGACATCATTGGGGCACCGAGATGGATATTATCGATGCTAATCAACCACAGCCAGCAAGTGTACTGGAAGAAGAACATTACCACGGGGATGGAGTATATAGCAAAATGAAAACTTGGCTAGACCAACACGCAGAAAGTTTTGGGTTTTATGAAGTATATACCAATAAAGAAGACAGAAAAGGTTTTCAATACGAGCCTTGGCATTTTAGCTACAAACCGATATCGGTCCCAATGCTCGAGGAATTTATGTGTTTAGATATAGAAGCTTTTTTAACAGCCGATAATTTGTCTGGGAAAGAAATACTTACTGGTGATTTTTTACACAAATATTATATGGAAAACATCTTTGATATAAACCCTGAATTGCTTCCTTAAGCATTAAAGTCACAGGTTTTCATTAGCAAGCAGATTTAATTTGACTTGTTTTTAGAATGCTTTTCCTGAGTTGAATTTCAAAATACATTAGAGTTGTTCTTATATTTGCACCTATGAGCAAGAAAACATTACTACTTATTCTAGATGGTTGGGGCTGCACCACCGATGCTAGTGTATCGGCAATAGCACAAGCACACACCCCTTACATGGACAAGCTTTTAATAGATTATCCGAACGCCACGTTACGAACCGATGGCAGATTTGTCGGTCTTCCAGAAGGCCAAATGGGCAATAGCGAGGTAGGTCATATGAACTTAGGCGCTGGTAGAATCGTTTATCAAGATTTAGCCAAAATAAACATGGCAGTTGAAAACGGAGAAATGGCGCAAGAAGAAGTTTTAATAGACGCTATGCAATATGCCAAAGCAAATAATAAAAAGCTACATTTTATTGGGCTTTTGTCTGATGGCGGAGTACATGCTCATATAAAACACCTAGAGGGTTTATTGCAAGTAGCTAAAGAGCAGGAAGTAGAAAATGTTTTTGTCCATGCTTTTACCGATGGACGCGATGTAGATCCAAAATCTAGTATTGGCTATGTAAATCGGTTGACCGAAGCTATGAAAAATACGACGGGTAAATTGGCATCAATAGTTGGAAGATATTATGCTATGGACAGAGATCGCCGTTGGGAACGTGTTGCCAAAGCCTATCATTTACTAGTTAATGGAATAGGAACTATTGCAAGCGATCCTATTCAAGCAATCAAGGATAGTTATGAAGCAGGCTTTACAGATGAGTTTATTCAGCCCATCGTACTTACAGAAAATAATAAGCCAATTGCTACCATTAAAGAAGATGATGTGGTGGTGTTCTTTAACTTCCGCACCGATCGAGGACGTCAATTAACTCAAGCGCTTACGCAAGAAAACTTTCTAGAGCATAACATGCAGGCTTTACCACTTCGATTTGTAACACTAACTTCGTATGATGATTCGTTCAAAAATATTGAGGTGGTTTATAGAAAAGAAAATCTGCATAATACGCTTGGTGAAGTGTTGGAGAAACACGGGAAAAAACAAATACGAATTGCCGAGACTGAAAAATATCCCCATGTAACATACTTTTTCTCTGGTGGTAGAGAAGTGCCTTTCGAAGGAGAAACACGCATTCTATGTCCGTCGCCTCAGGTTCCTACCTACGACCTGCAACCAGAGATGAGTGCTTATGCAATTCGAGACAAAATTATACCAGAATTAAAAAAGCAAGATGCTGATTTTATTTGTCTTAACTTTGCAAATCCAGATATGGTAGGACATACTGGAGACTTTAAAGCCGCTGTTCTCGCTTGCGAAACAGTAGACGCTTGTGTAAGAGATGTAGTTAATCAGGCGAAAGCCTCGGGATACACCTGTATTATACTGGCCGATCATGGCAATAGTGAGACTATGATAAACCCCGATGGTAGTCCAAATACGGCACATACTACCAATCCGGTGCCATTAATAATTGTTGATGAAGAAATAAAAAATATTAAATCGGGAATATTGGGCGATATTGCCCCTACAATTTTAAAATTATTAAATGTAGAACAACCAGATGAAATGACACAAAAACCCTTAATTTAAGCCATGAAACATTTTCCTTTTCTAATATTCGTGCTTCTTGTATTTGCTGCGTGCAATTCCAACAAAAGCAAAACAACCTCTACCAACACTATCAAAAGCACTTCGCAAGAAATCACAAGTGATGACTTATGGGAAGATCCACCTATGCTACTAGGCAGTTTTGAAGTCGATGAATTAAAAAAAGCACCATATAATGAGTGGTATGTTCCGATTTATGAAGAAACTGTTTTGGACGAGGAGCGTGTAGCATACTTGGGCACTTTAATGGAAGACGTGGAAATAATTGGTTTTGTAGGTACTTGGTGTAACGATACACAAATAGAGCTTCCTAACCTATTTAAAATTTTGAATCGCATAGATTTCGATCAGAATAAAATAGAGCTTGTGGGAGTAGATGAGGAATACCAAGCACCAGACGGAAGTAATATCGAATGGAACATTGAAAGAGTACCAACATTTATATTCATAAAAGACAACCAAGAGTTAGGAAGATTTGTAGAGTTTCCTGACGAAAGTCTTTTAGAGGATGTTATCAAAATTTTGAAAGAAAATCAATAAGCTAAAAGAGTATCTCATGAATAAGCAAACCTACACTATAGCTGTAGACTTTGATGGAACAATTGTTGAGGATGCCTATCCGAAGATTGGTCGCCCAATGATTTTTGCTTTCGATACGATGAAAAGACTGCAAGAAGATGGGCATAGACTTATTCTTTGGACGTATAGACATGGCGACAGACTGCAAGAAGCTGTTGACTTTTGTAAAGAAAACGGAATTACTTTCTATGCAGTTAACAAAAGTTTTCCTGAAGAAGTATTTGACGGATCGGCAAGTAGAAAGATAAATGCGGACTTCTTTATAGATGACCGTAATATAGGAGGCTTTGTAGGCTGGGGCAAAGTATACCTAATATTAACCGGTGAAGAAGTGCCTGAGAAGCCGAAACGAAGGGGATGGTTTTTTAGACGATAAATAAAACAATATGATTATAATAAAGAGTAAAGAAGAAATAGAATTAATGCGCGAGAGTGCAATGTTAGTATCCAAAACTTTAGGGATGTTGGCAAGTGAAATAAAACCTGGAACGACATCTTTACATTTGGATAAATTAGCAGATGAATTCATTAGAGACCATGGAGGATATCCAGGATTTTTAGGAATGTATGACTTTCCTAATTCACTATGTATAAGTCCAAACGAAGAAGTAGTGCATGGTATTCCAGATGACAGACCCTACGAAGAGGGCGATATCATCTCTATAGACTGTGGGGTATACATGAATGAGTTTTATGGCGATCACGCTTACACCTTCACAGTTGGAGAAGTGTCGGAAGAAGTTGCTAAACTATTGGAGGTTACGAAAAAGTCGCTTTATTTAGGAATAGAGCAATTTAAACTAGGCAATCGAGTTGGTGATATAGGTTACGCTATTCAGAAATACTGTGAAGATCATGGGTATGGCATTGTTCGAGAACTTGTTGGGCATGGGTTAGGAAGAGATATGCATGAGGACCCTGAAATTCCAAACTACGGTAGACGTGGACGAGGAAAAAAATTTAAAGAAGGAATGGTAATCGCCATAGAACCAATGGTAAATTTAGGAACGCGACGTATTCTACAATTACCTGATGGGTGGACCATTCTTACAGCAGACAGAAAACCTAGTGCCCACTTTGAGCATAACGTAGCACTCGTAGATGGCAAGCCAGAATTACTATCTACTTTCCAATACATATATGAAGCTTTAGGTATAGAAAGCGACGAGGAAGATGCCTTTAGAGCAGAACCCCTTGTATTATAACGCAACTAAATGGGACTATCTAAATTTGTATTAAACACTATTCCAAGGCCACTTCTAATTCGAATAAGTTATCTTGTCCGACCATTTGTGGCCTTGGGACTACGTGGAAATCGGTATACCGATCCTATTGATGGAAAAAGCTTTCGAAAATTCCTATCTTATGGCTACGGAACAACACGGAAAAATGTTCTAGCACCAGGAACGTTATCTTTGGAACGACATCGATTACTATGGCTATATCTGCAAAGAGAAACCGATTTTTTCACCAAAAAACGTAAAGTGCTACATGTAGCTCCAGAACAAGCCTTTTTAGATCGTTTCCGTGCATTAAAAAACCTAGACTATACTACAACAGACTTACACTCTCCTTTAGCGGATATAACAGCAGATTTAACTGATTTGCCTTTTGTAGAGAATGTTTTTGATATGGTGATATGCAACCATGTGCTAGAACACATTCAAGATGATATTAAGGCCATGTCTGAAATCTATAGGGTTTTAAAACCTGGTGGGATGGCAATACTTCAGGTACCATACGAAGCTAATAGAGAGAAAACCTTTAGCGATGATAGTATAACCGATCCGAAAGAGCGAGCCAAAGTATTTGGACAATACGATCACGTAAGAATATACGGTATGGATTACTTCGACACCTTAACTAAAGTGGGTTTTACAGTGAAAAAAGAAGATTATACAAGCAAGCTTTCTAAAGAAGAGATAGATAAATATCGATTACCTACTGGAGAATTAATTCCCATAGCTATAAAGCCAGAGAATTAGTCTGCAAGTAAAAGCTTCATTCCGGCTGTAGCGTAACCATTTTCTTCTTCGGTTTCCTTATCAAGGTAAGTTAAATACGCTTGAACTCCATCTAAATTTTCTAAAACAAGTTTTGATTTCTCTAATCCCAGAGCCATGAATGCAGTTGCATAAGCATCGGCCAAAGCACAGGATTCTGCAATTACTGTAGCACTAGTAACATCTGTTTGTTCTGCCGAACCAGTAAGTGGATTAATTGTATGAACAAACTTCTTACCTGACTCTGGATCAACTTTATATTTTCTATAATTTCCAGAGGCAGCCATTCCTGCATTATGCAAAGGAATAGCATGAGTATACGTACGATCGCCTAATTCAGAGTCTACTGCTTCAATTCCAACTGACCATGGCGCATTTCGCTCAGGATTAAGTCCAGAGCCGTATAGTTCACCACCTATCTCTACCAGATAATTAGTTATACCAAGAGATTCAAGGAAAGCTGCTATTCTATCTACACCATATCCTTTGGCAATTGCATTGAAATCCAAGTAAATCATTGGATGATCTTTACTAATAGTGTGATCTTCTCTAAAGTGAACTTTATCAAAACCAACCATAGTCATTAAAGAGTCTAATTTTTTCTGGGTAACTGCAGCTACGTCTTCCTCTTCGCCAAAACCATACGCATTTCTAAGTACACCTACTGTAGGATCGAAATAACCATTGGTGTTTTCGTAAACGATTTTAGACATGAAGAATACCTCTTTAAATATATCATCTACCACCACAGTGCTGTCTCCAGCATTTATTTTAGAGATTAGGCTTTCTGGATCGTACGTACTTACGGATTTATTAAATGCGTGAATTACAGAATCGACTCCTCTTCTGACAACATCTTCTTGTATCGGTGCATTATAAATAACAGAAAAACTTGTTCCAAAAGCGTTTCCTTGAAGAAACCTATTTTTCTCATTTCCTGTTTGGCAGGATATAAAGAGGAGTGTTATTATTAAATAAAGAAGTGCTCTCATTTTATTTCAATTAATCCGTTATAAATTACGCCATAAGGCTCATCTTTAATCACAGGCTTAGAATGATCAGATCCATGACCTAAGCCTACTCCTGCAAAATAAGTTTTCGCATCAAACTTTTCTGCATGTTCCTTCATTTTTTGCATTAATTCTGCATCATATTTTTGTGGATCATTTGGGAAAAGTACCACGCGAACTACTATAAAGTGTACGACTTCATTTTTTAAGACTACAAATTGCGGATTCTTTTGCAATTCGGAATTTACACCTAGAAACTCATAACCATCATTTTCTAATTCCTCTCCTACGATGTTCATCGCTAAGTTATGTAATTCTTGTTCTGTAAGTTGTGCCATAAGTAATTATAAAATATGGATTAAAAATAAATAAACCGCTTGATCTATGAATTAGATAAGCGGTTCATTTTTATATGTATGAAAAATTAAATTCCGAAATCGTCAAATCGAATATTCTCTTCTGGAATTCCAAAATCTAATCCCATTTCTTCTACGGCTTTGTTCATCAACGGAGGTCCACAGAAGTATAGTTCGATATCTTCTGGGGTCTCGTGATAGTTTAAGTAGTTATCGATAACCACTTGGTGGATAAATCCAATAAATCCATCACCTTCACCGTCTATACCGTCTTTCACTTTCCAATTATCAGTTTCTAATGGTTCAGATAATGCCATAAAGAATCTGAAGTTAGGGAACTCACGTTCTAATTCTCTAAAGTGTTCGATATAGAATAGTTCTTGACGAGAACGTCCACCATACCAATAAGTTACTTTACGTCCAGTCTTAAGAGTTTTGAATAGGTGATATAAATGGGAACGCATTGGTGCCATTCCAGCTCCACCACCTACATATAACATCTCTGCATCGGAATCATTGATAAAGAAGTCGCCGAATGGTCCAGAGATAGTTACCTTATCGCCTGGCTTACAGTTAAAGATATAAGATGAAGCAATTCCTGGATTTACATCCATCCAATCATTTTTAGCTCTATCCCATGGTGGAGTGGCAACACGAACAGTTAACATAATTTCACGTCCTTCAGCTGGATAAGAAGCCATAGAATAAGCACGTTCAATTAGTTCGTCGTTTTTCATTACCAAATCCCACATTTTAAACTTATCCCACTCAGCTTGGAATTTATCTGGGGTATCATGCTCTTCAGGATGGGCCGTAATATCCATATCGGAATATTTAACTTCACATTCTGGAATTTCAATTTGCACATATCCACCAGCTATATAATCCATATCTTCTGGTACTTCGATAATGAATTCCTTAATGAAAGTTGCAACGTTGTAATTTTGAACTACGGTTGCCTCCCACTTTTTAATACCGAAAATTTCTTCAGGTATTTCAATCTTCATATCTTGTTTTACACGTACTTGACAAGACATGCGGTATCCTTGTTGTAATTCTTTACGAGTAAAATGAGGAGTTTCTGTAGCAATTGCTTCACCCCCACCCTCTAATACAATACAATCACATTCTACACATGTTCCTCCTCCACCACAAGCAGATGGTAGGAATATTCCTTCATTACTTAAAGTGGTAAGCAATGTTCCTCCAGAACTTACTTCTAATTCTCTTTCATCGTTAATTAGAATTTTAACAGGTCCTGATGGTGATAGTTTTTCTTTTGTAATCAGTAATACAGTTATAAGTAGCAACATCAAAACTAATGTAGCCACAACTGTTACTGCAATTACACCTAGAGTGCTAACGGCTAATATCATATTATTCTAGTGTTATTGAAGAAACTGTTATAGTTTCGTTATTGATTGCATTTTGCTCTTCTTCTGTTTTATCTTTTACAGACAATTCGGTTGCTTCCGTATCCTCTTCCCCCTCATCGCCTCCGGTTAGCATACCACCGAAACTCATAAAGCCAATAGCCATAAGTCCTGTAATGATAAACGTAATTCCTAAACCACGCAGTGGTGCAGGAACATTTGAGTAACGTATTTTCTCGCGTATAGCTGCAATTGATACAATTGCTAAAAAGAAACCTATTCCTGCTCCAACTCCATAAGTTGTAGCCAATCCTAATGTAGCTATATCTCTTGCTTGCATAAATAATGATCCTCCAAGAATTGCACAGTTTACTGCAATAAGTGGTAAGAAAATACCAAGTGAGTTATACAAAGCTGGTGCAAACTTCTCTACTACTATTTCTACTAATTGTACCATAGTTGCAATGGTAGCAATAAATAGAATATAAGTTAAAAAGCTTAAGTCGTATCCTGCATACTCCTCACCTAACCATGTAAGTGCTCCTTCTTGTAATATATATTGATCCAGTAACCAGTTTAACGGAACGGTAACCATTAGTACAAAGACAACGGCTAGCCCTAATCCGAAAGCGGTACTAACTTTCTTAGAAACTGCAAGGTACGAACACATTCCTAAGAAATATGCAAATACCATGTTTTCTACGAAAATCGATTTAAAAAGTAATTCTAAGTACTCCATTATATCTTGTTTTATAGTTCAAAATCAGGTAAAACCTATTTTTGAATTTAATTATCCTCGTGTAATTCTTTGTTATAAAAACGCTGTACCCAAATAATAAGACCTACAACGATAAGTGCCATTGGTGGTAATACCATAAATCCGTTGTTCTCGTACCCTAAAGCATAAAGTCCAGTTCCTTCTACTGCACTACCAAAAACTTCAAAACCTAATAGTGTACCAGATCCAAATAATTCTCTTAAGGTTCCAACGATTATTAGGATTATTCCGTATCCAGCAGCATTACCAATTCCGTCTAAGAAAGACTCCCATGGTCCGTTACCTAACGCAAAGGCTTCAAAACGTCCCATAATAATACAGTTGGTAATAATCAATCCGATAAATACCGAAAGCTGATTACTCAACTCATAGGCATAGGCTTTTAATACTTGATCTACTATAATTACTAAAGTAGCAACAACTATAAGCTGTGCAATAATTCGGATTTTTGGCGGAATTAAATTTCTCAATAAAGAGATAACTATATTTCCCATTCCCATTACAAACATTACAGCAACTGCCATAACAATGGATGGCTTAAGTTGTGCTGTAACCGCAAGTGCCGAACAAATACCAAGTACCTGAACGGTAATAGGGTTGTTATCAGCTAACGGATCTAAAATAAGATTTGCATCTCGTTTTGATAATAATCGCATAGTCTATTCTTTTAATGATTTAAAATATGGTAAATACATACGCAACGTGTTTTTAATCATTGCAGTGACTCCATCGCCAGTAATTGTAGATCCAGCAATAGCATCTACTTTATGGTCTTTCTTACGAGCATTTCTTGGATCTTGATTTCCCTTGGTAACTTCAACCCCCATGAATCTGCCGTTTTCATCTAACAAATGTTCTCCTTCAAACGGATCCATAAAGTAGCGTTGGCTAATTTCTGCTCCAAGTCCAGGTGTTTCTCCATCATGTCCGAAGTATACCCCTTGCACTACCATTTCCTTATCCAATGCAATGAATCCCCATATCGCGTCCCAAAGTCCGCTTCCTAATAATGGAATAACATATACATCTTCTCCTTCCTTCTCGGCAACGATTAGTGGCAACCTACGTTTGTATTCGCTATCTCTCCTTAATTTATTTTCTTCCTTAGGAAGTGAAATTAGATATGCTTCATCGTCTTCGATAAGTTCTCCGTCTTGAATATAATATTGAGCTTTGATATATTTATTAAACTCTTCTTCTACAACATCGGTAGAAATTTTTCTCACATCACTTTCACCTTCATTCTCGTTGAAGCCTAGAGTGTAAAGGATGTTCTGCATTTTCTCAGCTCTTTGATTTGCTTCCACTAGAGGTTTAAGTCCGTTGGAAAGTCCTGCTAGAGCTGTTCCCACAACCACCACCATGATGACGGCGAAAATTATGGTATAACTATTTTTACTTGTATCTAGAGCCATAATTAAGCTGTTTTAACATTTAAACGTTTCTTTCTCTTATTCACGTTTGCTTTTACCACGTAGTGATCGATAGTCGGTGCAAATACGTTCATTAGAAGTATTGCAAGCATTACTCCTTCTGGGTAAGCAGGGTTAAACACGCGAATCATTATAGATAGGAATCCTATAAAGAAACCATATATCCATTTTCCTCTGTTGGTTTGCGAACCTGTAACTGGATCGGTAGCCATATATACAACTCCAAATGCAAATCCTCCAATCAATAAATGATGCCAGAAGGTAGTGTCCATTAAAGTATAGAATGGGCTATTGGTTCCTATCCATCCTGCTGAAACCACTCCATTAAAGATAAGCCCCATAACGAGAGCGCCTATAACGGAAGAAAGCATAATTCGCCAACTTGCAATTTTCGTAAAGAGCAAGAATAATGCACCTATTAATATTAGGAAGGTGGAAGTTTCACCGATAGAGCCTGGCATAAATCCAAAGAACATATCTGCTATACTAGTTGTCACTTCATTCCCTTGGGCTAGTTTACCTAAAACGGTTTCACCAGAAATAGCATCTGGTGTTCCTGCCATTTCGCGTGCTCCATGAACCCAAACTTTATCACCACTCATCCAGGTTGGATAAGCGAAGAATAAGAAGGCTCGAATGGTTAATGCTGGGTTGAGAATGTTCATTCCAGTACCTCCAAAAACTTCTTTTCCTATAACCACTCCAAAAACAATAGCTATAACAAGCATCCAAAGTGGAATATCTACTGGCACAATTAGCGGAACAAGCATTCCAGTTACCAAGTAACCTTCCTCTACCTCATGTCCATAGATTATAGCAAAAATAAACTCAATCCCTAATCCTACTCCATAAGAGATAAGAACTAAGGGTAAAACTTTTAAAGCTCCAAGAGAAAAGTTTTCCCAAGTAAGGAAGTTTTCTAATAATGAAACTTCACGTGTGATTCCATTTGCAGCATCTATTGCTGCATAATGTTGATATCCTGTATTGAATATTCCAAATAGCAAAACCGGAACTAGTGCCATAATCACCGTATTCATGGTGCGCTTAAGATCATCCGCTGCACGGATATGCGATCCACTCTCGGTTGTCATATTTGGCATATATAAGAAGGTGTGGAACGCGTTAAATGCCGGCGCCATCTTTGTACCTCTATACTTCTCTTTAAGCGTATGTAATTTCTTTTTCAATCCCATAGCGTTATCCTATTTCTTTAATCATTAAATCCAGACCTTTTCTGATGATTTCTTGATGTGGTTGTTTTGACACACATACAAACTCTGTCAATGCAAAGTCTTCTGGAGCTACTTCATACATTCCTAGATTTTCCATATCGTCTAAATCCTCTACCATACAGGCTTTTAGTATTTGCATTGGGTAGATATCTAATGGAAAAACTTTCTCATACCCCCCTGTCATAACAAATGCACGGTGTTCCCCGTTGGTATTTGTTGTAAGGTCATATTCTTTTTTTGGAAATAGCCAAGAGAAAGTCAATGCTCTAGAGGTAGAAATTTTATCGAACACTGGTTTATTCCATCCAAAGAATTCATAATCATCTCCCTCTGGTATAATAGTAACTGTAGTATCGTATGCTCCTAAGTGCTTATCTAAAGCGATTTTTGTTCCAGTAAGAACATCACCACTTATGACACGAACATTTTCTTCATTCAATCCGGAATCATATACAAAGGTAGACACCTCTGCTCCAATTCGTGTTTTATAGTATTTTGGCTTTTTAACCGACGATCCAGTCAATGCAACTATCCTCTCAGGATTATACTTACCTGTTAACAGTAACTCACCAATTATCACAAGGTCTTGTGCGTTAACTGTCCACACAATCTCTCCTTTATTTACTGGTGCTATCGCGTTCATTTGAGTTCCTACATTCCCTGCTGGATGTGGTCCTGAAACAGAATACCTCTTTATTCCCTGGATAGAATCGAAAGGCGAAGCAACTCCTTTTTCCATTCCTACATGAATAGATCCTGTAGTGAACTTAGAGAGAGCATCAATTGCAGTTTGCAATTCTTTTTCTTTACCTCTCAATGAAAAGTTGTAGTTATTGGAAATTGGTGCCGATGTAAAGGCAGATATAAAAATATCGCGCGGTGTAGATTCAGGATTCGCAATCACGTGATATGGACGCTGCATAATAAATGGCCAACAACCAGACTCAAGCAGTTTTGCTTTAATCTGATCAGCACTTGCAGTCTTCGCATCTAGCGATCCGAAATCCACATATTCATCCGTTTCATCTACATCAAAATGTAAATTGAGAATAACACGTCTTGCTCCTCTTTCTATCTTGGTTAGCGTTCCGCTAAAAGGTGCCACGAATTTCATCTCCTCATGATCTTTGGAATGAAATATAGTATCACCTACTTTTACCTTAGCGCCTTCTTTAATCACCATTCTTGGCGTAATCAAATGGAAGTCAGCGGGTCTTATCACAAAAGTCCTACTTCTAGGTGCGTCCGAAATAACTTCTTCTGCTCCCCCTATAAGACGAATGGAAAGACCTCTCTTAATCGTGATGTCTTTGGACATAAGGATATGGTTGTTAAATTTTCAAAACTTTGGTTTAATTCGCTAAAAACGCGAATTGGCGACAAACTTATAAATTTTTTGTCAGCATTACATGGAAAACCCCTACAATTTTAGTGTTAACACATTATCGAAAGTCTGATTATGTTTCCTGACAAAATTACGTATATTTAAAGGCTATTAAAATCCAAGTATGTTAAATAAAGTTGTTAATTTTCTATTATATTCAAGCTTACTGCTGGTTGCATGCAATTTATATTCGCAAGTATACGAAGTGCATCCACCCAACCATATTCAAACCATACAATTTAAGGGCAACACCAAATTGAGTCAACTTCCCATCATAAGTTTAGGAAGTAATGTAACCCTCAGTTTTGATGACTTGCACGCAGATGAGAAAAACTATTACTATCGAATAAACCACTATAATTTTGATTGGACCCCTAGTAATATTTCAAAAAACGAATATTTAGATGGCTTCGATGAATCAAGGATAAAAAATTATGCAAACTCAATTAACACCCTACAATCTTATTCACATTATGAGTTGCGAATTCCTAACAATGATGTAAAAAGTCTTAAAATTAGCGGAAACTATATCTTAGAAATCCTAGACAGTGATTACAATATAATTTTTTCTAGAAAATTTATGGTAGTAGAAAGACTTGTGGGAGTGGATGTACAAATTAAAAGAAGTAGAGACTTATCGGTTATAGACGAGTTACAGTCTGTTCAATTTACTGTTACCTCGCCTGATATAATTATAACCAATCCTAGAGAAACAGTTAAAGCCTCTGTTATACAAAACAGTAACATCCATAGCGCTATAAACGATTTAAAACCTCAGCACACCCTTGGCAACGACTTGATTTATAGATACGATAAGGAGGCAAGTTTTCCTGGCGGAAATGAGTATTTATATTTTGATAGTAAAGACATTAGAGCATCGGGAAATGGAATTCAACGTGTAGAGATGAGCGATTTGTATGAACACTTTTTATATGTTGATCGTCCTCGGAAAAATAGACCTTATCGATACAATCCAGATATAAATGGTAATTTCTTAATCCATAGTTTGGATGCACACAGACCAAGTATTGAGTCGGAATACGTGCGCACTCATTTTGCTTTGCAATTCCATGAAGACTTAGAGGATAGAGAAATCCACATTTATGGCAACTTTAATAATTTTACCATTGACGATTCAACCTACATGGCATGGAATCCTGATTCTGGTTTATATGAAAACGCAAGGTTGTTTAAACAAGGATTTTACAACTATAAATACGTAACAATTGACAAATATGGCTATATTGATGAAAATGCCATTAGCGGTAATTTTTGGCAAACAGAGAACGATTATACAGTGTTAATATATTACCGAGAAATCGGAGAACGCTATGATAGGATTATCGGCGTTGGTCAAGGAAACTCAACGAATATAACAAATTAGATAAGTAACTATGGCTGAAATGATTTCACATGGAATCCGCGTCGCGGTCCAACCTACCTATCGAGGCAAATTCAAAGATAACAATTCTATAGTGTCGGCTTTTAGCTATTCGGTTACTATTGAGAATAACAGTGAGAATAGCGTGCAATTATTGTCTAGGTTTTGGTTGATAAAGGATTCACTTCACCCTATAGAAATTGTAGAAGGCAAAGGCGTTGTTGGCGAAATGCCTATCCTACATCCAGGCACAAAATACACCTACCACAGCAATACGGGATTAAAATCTGGAATTGGCGCCATGAAAGGACATTATACCCTACGAAATTTAGATACAAACATCCTGATTAAAGTAGGTATACCATGTTTTCAACTGATGTCGACTTTCAATAGAAATTAATTTAAAAATCCATACGATTTTCCAATTGCAATTATTTGCTCTAGTTGGTAGTCACTTTGCCATTAAATAGCTAAAATATTCGCCTGTGTTTTTCCAGTCTCCAAATCATGATAAACACTTTCTACCGCTTGTGGGCTAACCACTAATTGTGTAATACTTTTTGTTCGAACCACTTCCCTATTTATTATTAACCCAACCTCAGTATCGCCCTCACCCGTTTTGTGATGAAACTGCCAAAGATCACTAGCTTTAGCTCGTTTTTTAGTATTGTTAAACGCATCGAACCACGCCTCTCTTACGGCATGCATTTCTTTTGTGTACAATGGTGACGATGACCAAATTTTCGGTTTTAGAGGCAGGGATTTTAAATGCAGCTTTTTCTCATCCCACACCAATTGAAAAAGCTCTGGTTTATCTGCCCAATCCAATAATACAATGGTAAAAGGTTCTATTCCCTGAAAATCAAATTCTGATACAAAATCCTTAACGGATTCTGTTTTCAGTAATTCCAAGACCACCACTCCTCGACTCAATCTGTAGCTGTTTTTACGTTTATGTGCCACAAACCCACCATTCATAAGTGTAAGCACCCGTTTTCTTGAACTTGCTCCTACCCAAGTTCCACCAGCCACTTTATCTTTAGGATACAACAAATCAAAACCATCATGTGTGTACACCTCTGGAGGCAAGGTTGCTCGATTTGGTGATTCATCGCGACTGGTAGTTAAGACAAATTCCGTGCTAGATAGTGGATAAAATGTTACGGTACACATAAGATGGTTTTTGTTGATATTAATTCTACTACAAAGATACGCACTAAAACAACAGCACGTAAATTCATATAATTCTCATCTCCACCATCTTACAAAACCCAAACATTTTGTTCCTTTGCAACATTATTCAACACAACGATTTTTAAATTCAATATATTTTATGGGAAAAGGAAAATCAAACACAAACCCTAATGCAACTTCGTATTAATTGTTTAAAAAAAGCAGCATAATTCTGAGAACATCGAACTAGACATCCTATCCAGAGAGGATCAAATATGGATAGAAATACAATATAACCACCCAACACACCAACCCTATGTAGGTCGAATATTTATTCGAGGTGACCAAAACATTCATCAGTACAGGATACAAGTCTGTAGTATTGTTGAATTGTTGATTTGCGAAGTCGCAAAAGAAGAACCTTTTTTCGTGAGTCGAGTGTAATCAGCGGTGGGTAAATGTAAAATCTAGGTAAAGTCACTTAGCTTTTATATTTATTACCCATATAGATTCCTATAGCAAGAACTAATAAGATCGCCACCATACTTCTCCATAATGCACTCCATTGTAAAGGCTGCTCTATGGATTCTGGATAAAAAACAAATAGATAAAACAGTGTTGTTCCAAACAAAAAGAACAAGAAACGAATTATAGGTGTTTTCATTACTGCAAAATTCCAGATCCAGCAACTAACGAACCTCCTGCTGCTGCCCACGCTGCACTGGTTAGAACTGCAAGTCCAGCAGGTGGAGCTATAATAGTTAACCCCACACCTAAAAAGTACATTCCTGCACTAAGCCCATCTCCTGCGGCTGCATTTCTCCAACTCCACAATGGTTTTATATCATTGAAATCATCATGACAAGAATTGGTTTTCAATCTAGTTTTCTCAGACGTCCAAAAACGTAATGCTGCTTCCATTATATAGAAATTAGTCTGAATAATATTAATTTCAATTATACTTAATTTGGTTTTTCTTACACTCTCCATTTCTTTGAAAACAAACAAGCTTATTTTGTCAAAGCTATCAATAGCACTTATTGTTTGAAAAACTTTATCTATTATTTCAATAGCAGGAGCACTCAGCCCATTAAAAAAACTTAAGTATTCCTCACCATTATTAAACTCAATAACCTTAGGCATAATATAATTCAACACTTTTTCATCTATGGAGGCTGTTAAAACCAAAATATTTGATTCTAACTCTTTAACACTCCTTGGTAATTCAAACCTCTCTAGATATTGACTTTAAAAAGTATTATGATTACTTCCTAACTCAAGCATTTCTTCATGTGAAAAGACTTCCTTCATAACCATTTAATTTAGTTATGCAAGTTAAATAAATACAAAATAACCTGCAACTTTTTTCTTTATTATATCACTTTCTATTTTAACATTTCCACAGCTCAGTTATCCTAAAGCCTAATCCGTAGTATCGTTTTGCGAAGCCACTTCAAACAATGTGTCTTTCATATCGTTATAACCTATGGTACTCATTTTCACCCGTTTTGTGATAAAACTGCCAAAGACCACTAGCTTTAGCTCGTTTTTTAGCATTAGTAAACGCATCGAACCACGCCTCTCTTACGGCATGCATTTCTTTTGTGTACAATGGTGACGATGACCAAATTTTCGGTTTTAAAGGCAAGGATTTTAAATGCAGCTTTTTCTCATCCCACACCAATTGCAGTAATTTTGGTTTAGTAGTCCAGTCCAATAATACAATGGTAAAAGGTTCTATTCCCTGAAAATCAAATTCTGATACAAAATCCTTAACGGATTCTGTTTTCAGTAATTCCAAGACCACCACTCCTCGACTCAACCTATAGCTGTTTTTACGTTTATGTGCCACAAAACCACCATTCATAAGAGTAAGCGCCCGCTTTTGAGTGCTTGCACCAACCCATGTTCCCCCTGCCACTTTATCTTTTGGGTATAACAGCTCTAATTTCTCATGCGTATATATCTCAGGTGGCAAAGTAGCACGGTTTGGAGATTCGTCTCGACTAGTAGTTAAAACAAATTCCGTACTAGACAAAGGATAAAATGTTACCGTACACATAATTTTTTATTATTATATACTTGTTATAATTTATTGCAAAGATACACTGTATTTTGACAGCAGACAGGCATATAAATGTCAAGATTAAGCCATTACAAAGCTAAAGATTTTTGTATCTTTGCACCGCAAATCAATATAACGATTTTTAAATTCAATATATATTATGGGAAAAGGTTTTTTTAAAGTACCGGTCGCTAAAAATGAGCCGGTATTAAGTTATGCTAAAGGAAGTAAAGAGCGAGAAGAAGTACTTTCTAAATACAAAGAAATGTACAACTCTCAAGTAGAAGTTCCTCTTTACATTGGTGCAGAAGAAATTAAAACCGGTGACACTGGTACTATGCATCCACCACATGAGCATAAGCACACCTTAGGGGTATATCATAAAGCAACAAAGGAACATATTCAAAAAGCAATCGACAGTGCTCTAGAAGCAAGAGTAGAGTGGGCTCAAATGCCATGGGAACAGCGTGCAGGAATATTTTTACGCGCAGCAGAATTAATTGCTGGTCCATACAGAGCAAAGATAAATGCTGCTACTATGTTAGGGCAGTCAAAAAACATTCACCAAGCAGAAATAGATTCCGCTTGCGAGCTCATTGACTTCTTGCGTTATAACGTTCAGTACATGACGGAAATTTACCAAGAGCAACCTGAATCTACTAGTGCAGAATGGAACCGTGTAGAATATCGTCCTCTAGAAGGATTTGTTTATGCTATTACTCCGTTTAACTTCACAGCTATTGCAGGAAACCTACCTTCAAGTGCTGCCCTAATGGGGAACGTAGTGGTTTGGAAACCAAGCTCTACACAAATGTATTCGGCTCAAGTTATTATGGAAGTGTTTAAAGAGGCAGGTGTACCTGATGGGGTAATCAACATGGTAGCTGGTAGCGCACGAATGATTACAGACACGATACTTTCTAGCCCTGACTTCAGTGGTGTTCACTTTACAGGATCTACTGGGGTATTCAACTCGCTATGGACTACTATTGGTAAAAATATAGACAACTATAAAACCTATCCTCGTATCGTTGGGGAAACAGGAGGAAAAGATTTCGTTGTGGCACATGGCTCTTCTCATCCAAAGCAAGTAGCTACAGCATTAAGCCGTGGAGCATTTGAGTTCCAAGGACAAAAGTGTAGTGCTGCGAGCCGTGCCTATATTGCAAAATCTATTTGGCCTGAAGTAAAAGAGCAATTAATTAACGACACTAATAGCTTTAAAATGGGGTCGCCAGAGGATATGAGCAACTTCATCACTGCAGTTATCGATGAAAAGTCTTTCGACAACTTGGCATCATATATCGATCAAGCGAAGAAAGATGATAATGCTGAAATAATTGTTGGCGGAGGTTATGATAAATCGGAAGGATATTTTGTAGAGCCAACTATAATTGTAATAAAAGATCCGAAATACGAAACGATGTGCACCGAACTTTTCGGGCCAGTACTTACCATCTATGTATTTGATGACAATAAATGGGAAGAAACTTTAGAACTGACTAACAACACAAGCGATTACGGTCTGACTGGCGCTGTATTTAGTAATGACCGCTACGCGTTAGAGACTGCGATTAAAGCATTAGAAAATGCAGCTGGAAACTTCTATGTAAACGATAAACCAACAGGTGCTGTGGTAGGGAAACAACCATTTGGTGGTGCTAGAAAAAGCGGTACCAACGATAAAGCTGGAAGCAAGCAAAACCTATACAGATGGATATCACCACGTTTAATAAAAGAGACTTTTGTTTCACCAGATGATTACAGATACCCTTATTTAGGTTAAACTATTTAGGATGAAATCTGATTAAAAAAGCTGTCTCAAAATTAATGAGACAGCTTTTTTATTACTATTCATTTTTCTACTTAACTCAAAAACATTACTTAGAAGATTATTCGTTTAAATTAAAAGATGCTTCGTTAATGCAGCAATCAAGATTTCAAAAGCAATTTAAACTTCCAAGTCAAAGAAAACATTAACACTTCCTTTAATACTAAATTAGCTCAATCTAGCAATACAATCTTATCTAAAAACATCTTTTATTAGGATAGATCTTATGCTTTACTTACTTAAACACCCACTGTCTTGAGTTAATAATAATTAAGGTTATCTTTTTATATTCGATTTTAAACACTAATTTTGGAAAACATTATAAAATTAATTTCACAACTATATTATTATGAATTTGAAAAGTGCTCCAATTCTAACTCTGATTGCATTTCTCTTTTATTTTTCGGGATTTTCCCAAAAAGATGAGTATCTAAACGATCAGCTTATTGTTAAATTTAAAGGCAACCAAAATCTCTCTGTAAATCCAGAGAACACTACGTTTAACGTACGTGATTTGGACATACTTAATAACAAACACCAAATTGAATCCATTAATGCCCTTCAAAAATCCACAGAAAATAAAAGTTTTTTATTAAAGTTTCATGAAGATAAAAACATTGAAGAGCTTATTGAAGAGTATCAAAACTCAGGTTTATTTGAATATGTAGAGCCTAATTATATTGTACATACTACGGGTATCTTAACTCAAGACCTTGTACAACCCAACGATCCATTTTACAGCCATCAGTGGGCATTAAAAAATAGAGGAAACTTTACGGTAGGCGGAATAAGAGCTGTAGAAGGGGCCGACATAAATATCGAGCCAGCATGGGCAATAGAAAAAGGAAGCCCCTCTATTGTAGTTGCAGTTTTGGACACAGGAATAGATATATCACATCCAGAATTTGATGGTCGACTGTGGGAAAACCCAAATTTCACAGAAGATGACGGATTCTTATATGACCGCCATGGTTGGAATTTTGTAGATGATAATAATGAAATTTCTGATGATGAAGGACATGGAACTGCAGTTTCAGGAATAATTGCTGCTAATACAAATAATAGTATTGGTTTTGCTGGAGTAGATTGGTATTGCAAAATTATGACAGTAAAAGTGATGGGGAATGATGGAAAGGGAAGTACGGCAGGTATAATTGAAGGCATCTATTATGCTGTAGATCGTGGTGCTAATGTAATTAACATGTCGTTAGGAAGCTCAGGCTACTCACATAGTTTTGAACAAGCTATAGATTACGCAGTACAAAACAATGTGACTGTTGTAGCTGCAATGGGAAATGACAACTCATCTATAATTAGTTATCCTGCTGGATATTTGAACGCGATTGCGGTTGGTTCAACAGACCCTAACGATCATAGATCTAGCAATTGGTACAACGATCCTAACAGCGGTAGTAATTATGGCAACCATATCGATGTTGTTGCACCAGGAGGCTATATTCGAGTACTCAGCCATAACTCTAACAGCTATAACGCACAATCAGTCGGCACATCATTATCTACACCTTTTGTTGCAGGGCTTGCTTCACTTCTATTAGCACAAGATCCGACAAAAACTCCAGACGAGATTAGACAAATAATAAGGTCCACTGCAGATGATCAAGTTGGAGCAAATTATGAAGACACACAGGGCTTTGATATATATCATGGATTTGGACGTATTAATGCATACGAGGCATTAGTAGCTGGTACACTATCTATTGCAGATTATGAGAAGGAGGATATTATACTCTATCCAAACCCTGCAAAAGAATATTTTACTATTCAAAACAACAACTTTTCAAAACTTCAAGTGTTTTCAATTGATGGCAGAATTGTTCTATCGAAAAAAATCAATGGCTTAAGCGAAATAACACAAGATGTTAGCAACTGGAATCCAGGCGTATATATCATAAAGCTAAACAATACTAAAGGACAGACTAGTACAGGGAAACTGATTATTAAATAAGTTTATAAAGAAACAATGTATTCACAAATTAAAAATAGCTGTTCCAAAATTGGGCAGCTATTTTTAATTTAGGAGCATTTTATCCATAGATTACTTTGACAATTAAGCTGATTTTTGTGTCATAAAAAATCGGCAATGTGAGCCTATAATTTTAAGAATAAAACCAACAGCAGAGATTATACCTACCCTTCACTGAAGAGCTTGTTCCCAAAAATTATCCAGTCCGGATATCTTAGCCCCTTAATAAGCTGGAGTGTTATTTCAAATTTAAACACTTAATTTTGAAATTATGAAATATAAGAGATGGAGCTTAAAAGAAAAGCTTGAGATTTTAGAACAAGCCAAAGAATTTGGTGTCGTAGAAACTT
>DATGSX010000073.1:0-3426 GCA_035302145.1 Flavobacteriaceae bacterium
AAGATTATCGTATATCCATAAACTGGTTTAAAGAATAATTCTAAGCTTGAAATAACTATAAAAGGAGCCTTAATTGAAATTCAGTTAAGGCTCTCCTTATTAGGTGTTACCCTGAAAGAACAACATATCCTAACCCTAGGAAAAACCATGGGAATAAAAGAACAAATAACGCAGACTTGGCGGTACACTCCTTAGGCGATGTCAGAAGATAGAATAGAATGCAGCAGCGGTTTTTTAACTTTCCATCGCTACCGCGAGATTGTATCTAGTTGTACAATGAAATAAACTAGAAGAAAAAAATCTAATGACAACGACCTAACCTAACCAAAGCCACGAGAGAGGACTCTCTCGGCAGCAGTTGAGAGTAAACTCTCGCGAAAGCGGTTTATTAGCTTCCTACCGTGAGATTGCATTTTGTGGTACCACCGAGCTTTCCTCTTACCCTATCGCTACCGCGAGATTGCATCTCGTGGGACTAAAGCCACGAGAAAGGATTCTAGCAGCAACACAAATCAGCCACGATCTTCCTCAAACTCTACTTTCCCATCTATGTAAAGATATTTTGTATTATCATCGAATCTAAAAACATCCTTTTCATAGCTACCCCCTTTTGTTTTCTGCAATAAGATTGATTCTTTCTCCGAAGGCAAAAACAATTCTACTTCCGTTTTATCCTCACTATATAAAACGAAAGCGGCATATACAGCTTCCGATTCATTCATCTCTACCGGGAGCAAAGTCAACCCCTCCTCAAAAATACGAATGCAATCACCACGTAGCTGACTCCAAGTATACCCAGCCGATCTCTTACAACCATGAGAGTCTTCATCGGCCCCAATCAATTCAATTTCCGATTTGTTTTCTTTCATCGCATCGTCTTTTCCATCTGATTTCGACCCTTTATGTTGACACGCTACAAGTGTCCATGCACAAAATATCACCAATAATATCCTCCTCATAATAATTGTTATTTTGGTTTATAGGATAAACCTAACCATTCATGATTTCACCCTCGGTATATACCTTATAAAGTATTCATAAAATATAGCAGCATACCACTCCGTTAATGCAAAATCAAGGCGTTGTGTAATACTACCACTCTCTAACGGAAGTTACTATCCTCAACGGTTTCCCATAAAAATTCCTTATTTTTGCACTCTTTTCTAGAAAACAACCTAACTACTATGCGAATAGAAACATCGAAGCGATCCAGATTCTTGGCTATCCTAACTCTAGGACTATTATCGGCTATAGGTCCCTTCTCCATAGACATGTATCTGCCTAGCTTTAAGGATATAGCAGATAGTATGGATACCACAATTTCGCAAGTTACGCTTAGCCTCTCGAGTTATTTTGTTGGTGTTTCGTTAGGACAGCTTATCTATGGTCCTTTACTAGACCGATATGGTAGAAAGATCCCGCTGTATGTGGGAATGCTTTTATATCTCGCTACATCGATTTACTGCTCTTTTATAACCGACATAGATAGATTAATCCTAGCTAGGTTTTTACAAGCTCTAGGCGGTTGTGCAGGCATGGTAACTGCAAGAGCCTTGGTCAGAGATGTATTCCCAGTAGAGGAAAATGCCAAAATATTTTCTATGCTCATGCTAGTCATCGCTGTTTCACCGATTATTGCACCTACTTTAGGTGGTTATATCTCTAGTACTTTTGGTTGGGAGGCTATTTTTATCAGCCTAGCTATCATCGCCCTGTTTATCTTGCTAGCCATGTATTTTTGGCTTCCAGACGGCAATCCACCCAACACCGAACTATCTTTATTGCCCAAACCGATAATCAAAGAGTTCCTTGCAGTAGCAAAAGTGCCGCAGTTCTATACGTTTGCAATTGCCGGCTCACTAGCTGCTTCGGGACTGTACTCCTACATCGCAGGTTCTCCCTATCTTTTTATGGAGGTTTATGAGGTAAGCGAAAAACAATATGGATGGATATTTGCCATTATTGCAGGTGGGCTCATCATAGCTAGTCAACTAAACACTTTTTTCCTTAATAGATACGGCAGTGAAAGAATTATATACATAACACTCATTTGCCAAGTAACAACTGGGGTTCTATTGGTTGTGCTCACCTATTTCGACCTATTAAACCTCTATACGACTATCGCTTTAATTTGGATTTATTTAGCCACCCAGGGGTTTGTTTTCCCAAACACCTCAGCCCTTGCATTGGCTCCATTTGCCAGAAATGCCGGTACTGCCTCAGCCCTTATGGGTGCTGTGCAATTGGGTTTTGGCGCGTTGGCAACAGCTACGGTAAGCGCATTAAGCAATAACACCGCTATGCCTATGACCGGTGTAATGTTGCTATGCTGTACTTCTGCTTTTGTTGTTTTTCTTGTTGGCTCTAGAAGTATTCATAAAAGAAACCCAGAGAAAGTTTCGTAATATTTCGGTAGAAGTGCTTTGCATAAAACAAACCTAACTCCATTAAAGCATGCGTTAAAACTATAGAAGAGTCTAGGGATAAGGTATATTTTCCTTAACTTTCTTAGTCCTAAACAAAACGACTATGGATGGTATTCGACAACACTTCCCTGCATTAAACCACATTACTTATTTAGATACTGCTGCCAGTGGTGTTGTACCAGAGCCTGTTATGGCATGGAGGAGAAATCATGAAATAGCCCTACAGCAAAAGCCTTTGGCTTTTAGAAGCAGCATACCAGAAGTACTACAATCTACCAGACAAGCCATAGCTGCTTATATGAATGCAAAGGAAAAAGAAGTGGCCCTTATCCCAAACTTCTCCTTTGGCATAAATAGTATTCTAGAAGCCTTACCCAAAAATCAAAAAATAGCTATCCTTAACAACGAATATCCTTCGGTAACTTGGCCGGTGTTATCACGAAATTTTAAAACCTACAGTATAGATACTAAACCAAACTTAGAAGAGAATATCCTTTCTGTAATAGACGAAAAGAAACCAGATGTCTTCCTATTTAGTATCGTGCAGTGGCTAGATGGGGTTAAAATAAATCAAGAGTTTTTAAAATCTTTAAAAGAAAAATACCCGAACCTACTATTAATCGCTGACGGCACACAGTACATTGGCACCGAAGCGTTTAGCTTTAGTCAAAGTCCGATCGACATATTGGTTACTAGTGCATACAAATGGTTGCATTCAGGTTTTGGTAGTGGATTTTTACTGTTTAAAAAGGAAGTACAGCATCGTTTTACTATAAAAACCATAGGGTTTAATTCTGCCGACACTTTTGAGAGTTCATGGGATAGCACAAGTTTTATTAAACACTTTGAGCCTGGACACCTTTCAAGTTTAAATCATGGAAGCATAGAGCAATCTATACAGTTCCTTAATACCATACCATCCGAAACATGTTATCAACACATCGAACAACTTGCTATTAAAGCAAAGGAAAAGTTCTTAGAAATGGGACTTTTACCAGAG
>DATGSX010000074.1:0-11014 GCA_035302145.1 Flavobacteriaceae bacterium
CATTTAATTTTTGTTCCAAACCGTATGGAACGCTATGCAGAAATTTCGAAACAAATTAGAGAGATATTCTATTCCTATACCGATTTAGTGGAACCACTCTCGCTTGATGAAGCATATTTGGATGTTACAGAAAATAAAAAACAAGATCCAAGTGCAACAAGAATAGCCCAAAAAATAAGAAATGAAATCTTTGAAACTACTGGTTTAACCGCCTCTGCAGGAATATCAATAAATAAGTTTCTCGCTAAGGTGGCCAGTGATGTAAATAAGCCAAATGGCCAAAAAACTATTCCTCCAGAAGAAGCCATTGAGTTTTTAGAAAATTTGGAGATAAAGGAGTTTTATGGTGTTGGAAAAGTTACCTTAAAAAAGATGTACCATCTTGGAATTTTTACCGGAGCAGATTTAAAGAGAAAATCCAAGGCTTTCTTAGAAGAACATTTCGGCAAAAGTGGTATTCACTTCTACCATATAGTTCGTGGCATACATCCTTCGCCAGTACGTCCATCGAGAACCAGAAAGTCATTAGCTGTAGAGCGTACCTTTTCAGAAAATCTTTCTTCTGAATTGTTTATGATGGAAAGACTTGAAGAAATTGCAGAAAAAGTAGCCAATAGACTTGAAAAAAATAAATTAAAAGGACGTACTCTAACTTTAAAGATTCGTTATAGTGACTTTCAAATTCAGACACGGTCAATAACATTAGACTATCAGCTTAGTAATGCCTCTATCATATTATCGGTAGCGAAAGGGCTACTTTATCAAGATGAACTAGATAATTCAGTTAGACTATTAGGCTTATCAGTTTCTAACTTCGATACAAACGAAAAAAACAGCAACGAGGAATCTCCCGTTGCTGTTCAATTGCGTTTTGATTTTTAAATGCTAATTTAAATCAAAATTCTAAAGAATAATTTAATCGCTAGTAGCTAATAAATTAATGAAATCATTATTAACTACTCTATCTGTGTAATTCTAAGTGTGTTTACCATTCCTTTCTCTACAATTGGCATAGCTGAAAGGTTTATAACATAATCACCTTTTTTCACGAATCCTTCTTTTTTTGCAATGCGATTAACATCTTCAATGGTCTCATCGGTAGACACATACTTTTCATAATGGTATGCATGTACTCCCCAAAGTAAATTTAGCCTATTGATAATTCGTTTGTTATGACTAAAAATAAGAATATGTGCATCTGGTCGCCAAGCTGATATTTGGAAGGCTGTGTAACCACTATTGGTCAAAGTACAGATAGCTCTAGCCTCTATTTCGTTGGCAGTTAGCGCAGCGTGATAGCAAATAGATTTGGTGATGTATCGTTTTGTACGAATGTATGGTGGATCTTGTGGTACACTTATAAGCGGAGAGTTCTCTACATTCTCAATTATATTTGCCATAGTTTCTACCACTTGTACTGGATATTTCCCTATTGAGGTTTCGCCTGAAAGCATTACAGCATCGGCGCCATCCATTACCGAGTTAGCAACGTCATTTACCTCAGCTCTAGTAGGCGTAAGTGAGTTTATCATCGTTTCCATCATCTGTGTAGCGATAATAACAGGTATTCGTCCCTTTTTAGCTTTACGCACTAATTGCTTTTGAATCAATGGCACTTCTGCTGCAGGCACCTCCACTCCAAGATCGCCTCGAGCAACCATTAAGCCATCGCAATTAGTTATAATCTCATCGATGTTATGTACCGCTTCTGGTTTTTCTATTTTGGCAATAATAGGGATCTTAAAGTCACAATGTTGTTTAATCAACTCTTGTAGTTCTACTGGATCTTTTCCATATCGCACAAACGACATTGCAAACCAATCTACCTTTTGCTCGATAGCAAAAATCGCATCGCGTATATCTTTTTCGGTGAGCGCTGGTAAGGAAATTTCGGTATTTGGTAAGTTTACTCCTTTATTAGATAACAGTGGGCCACCTTGAATTACCTTAGCATCTACCTTATCCTTTTTATTCGTTTTAATAACTTCAAAAATAAGCTTTCCATCATCAAGTAAAATGCGTTCACCAGCTTTTACATCGGAAGGGAATGCATCGTAATTCATATACACCTGTTCCTTATTCCCTTTGAACGCCTCACCTGTAATGAAGCTAACTATATCTCCTGGCTTTACTATACTGTCTTTGGCCATACTTCCTACACGTAGTTTTGGTCCTTGTAAATCAGCCAAAATAGCGATTCCAGTATTAGTGAGGTCACTTAATTCACGTATATCTGAAATAATCTGTTTAGTTTCTTCGTGTTGGGCGTGGGAAAAATTTATTCTAAACACATTGACACCTGCTGCAATCAGTTCTTTAATACGTTCTCTACTACTAGAAGCAGGTCCTATAGTGGCAACAATTTTAGTTTTTTTGGTATACAGCATTATTAATCAAAGATTAAGTTATTTATAGATTTAATTTGGGAGTTATTCAAAATATAAGCAGACTGAACACCTCTTATTTTGTTTATACGGTGCAGTGCTTCTTTCAAAGGTAAGCAATTATCATCAAAATCGACCTTAAGGAAGTAGTCTACCTTTCTGTGTTCAGGTATTAAATATCCAATGCTATACAAGCTATTTTCAACTTCTTCATAGTGAATAATGCCATCGGATTTTCCAACTTGTATACTCCGATTTCCTATCAAGTCGTATTGGTGGAAATAGTTAGGGTTATTGTACTCAAATAGAGGAAAATGAAAGTCCGTATCGTCGCGCTTTAAATCTAAATCTTCTTGACTTCTCCTAAGCTGAATATGCAAGTTTCTATTTAGTGCATAGGCCAATCGATACGGCCGAAAGCTTGTATGAATAGCAATAACATAGAAAGAATTATGAAGTTCTTCCTCTAATTCTAACCAATGCTCTAACATAAGATTTATATGCGTTTTAGGATGAAAACTGGGTACTTCGCAGTGCTTCCATATCGTCTCTAAACTTGTAGTAAGCACGTTTTGCTGCTTGCTCTTCAGCTTTTTTCTTGGAAGTCCCTCTTGCTCGAGCAACGATACTATCATCTAGGTGCAGACGTACAGCAAAATAAGTATTTTGTTCCTTACCGTTGTCTTCGAATACTTCGAAATGAAAGTCTTGTTTATTTTTCTGACAATATTCAATAAACAAACTCTTATAACTTATCACTTTACCTTCTAAACGTTCAATATCGACGTATGGTTGGATTACTCTATTTTGAATAAATCGTTTGCAATAAGTATAGCCACGGTCTAAGTAAACGGCGCCTATTAGCGCCTCTAACATATTTCCGTAGATATCGGCTGAACGTTGATTGGACGGGATTTGTGATTTTAAAAACTTTATAAGTCCTAAGTCTTCCCCGAGTTTATTCAAGTGCTCTCGACTTACAACTTTAGCTCGCATTTTGGTTAGATATCCTTCATCGCCATTAGGCACTTCGTTGAATAGATATGCAGCGATAACAGAATCTAACATTGCATCGCCTAAAAACTCAAGTCTTTCGTAGTTTTTGGGTTGGCCATTTGCATCAAATTCGTTCATAGAACGATGTGTAAATGCTTCGGAATAGATATTGGCATTGTTTGGGTAGAAACCTAAAATCTCCTTGAGTTCTAGATGAAACTCATCTCTTCTGGCGGAGGAAAATAATTTTCTTATCAAACCAATTACCCTTATTACTCATACTTTTTGAACAGAACACATGCATTATGACCTCCAAATCCGAAGGTATTACTCATAGCATACTTAATCTCTTTTGCTTGTGCTTTATTTAAAGTCAAGTTCAAAGAAGGATCAATATTTTCGTCTACTGTCGTATGGTTAATAGTAGGTGGTACTAAGCTATGTTGCATTGCCAAGATAGATGCGATTCCCTCAACAACTCCTGCAGCACCTAGAAGATGTCCTGTCATAGATTTTGTAGAGTTGATGTTTATATCTTTGGTATGCGCACCAAACACATGAGAGATAGCTTTCAATTCAGCAATATCTCCTAGAGGTGTGGAAGTTCCGTGTGTGTTGATAGTGTCTACAACTGAAGCATCTACGCCTGCATCTTCTAAACAATTTTGCATAACGCGTATTACTCCAATTCCATCTGGATGTGGTGCGGTTAAGTGATAAGCATCACTGGTTAACCCTCCACCAACAACTTCTGCATAGATTTTAGCTCCACGCTTTTTGGCGTGTTCATATTCTTCTAAAATCATAGCACCAGCGCCTTCTCCTAGCACGAAACCATCTCTAGTTGCGTCAAAAGGTCTTGAGGCTGTAGCTGGATCATCATTTCGAGTAGATAAAGCATGCATGGCATTAAAGCCTCCTACACCAGCTTGTGTAACTGCAGCTTCACTTCCTCCTGTAATAACAACATCGGTATATCCTAAACGAATATTATTTAGGGCATCTATAATTGCATTTGCCGAAGATGCACATGCCGATACTGTTGTGTAATTTGGTCCCATAAATCCGTGCCTCATAGATATATGCCCTGGGGCTATATCGGCAATCATTTTTGGGATGAAGAAGGGGTTGAAACGCGGTGTTCCATCCCCTTCTGCAAAGTTTATAACTTCGTTTTGGAAGGTTTCTAAGCCGCCAATACCTGCGCCCCAAATAACACCAACTCTAAATTTATCTAGAGACTCGATGTCTAGGTTTGCATCTTTAATAGCTTCATCAGATGATACTATTGCATATTGCGCAAAGCGGTCCATCCTTCTTACTTCCCTTCGATCTAAAAAATCTAAAGGGTCGAAGTTTTTAATCTCACAAGCGAATTTCGTTTTGAACTTTTCAGTATCAAAATATGTTATAGGTGCCGAACCACTCTTACCGTTCTTTAATCCTTCCCAGTATTCTGGAATAGTATTCCCGATAGGCGTTAATGCTCCTAAACCCGTAACAACAACTCGCTTTAATTTCATAGATAGATGCGTTTACTTTTTAGCTTCTTCGATGTAAGATATAGCTTGACCAACTGTAGCAATGTTCTCTGCCTGGTCGTCTGGAATCTGAATATCAAACTCCTTTTCAAACTCCATAATAAGTTCAACTGTGTCTAAGGAATCTGCTCCTAAATCATTTGTGAAGCTTGCCTCTGCAACTACTTCATTCTCATCAACACCCAACTTATCAACGATAATGGCCTGTACTTTTGATGCAATGTCTGACATAATTCTTGTTTTTTAAATTTTAATAACAACTGGCAAAAATAAAGATTTTTACTTTAACCAACTAGTTTTTACGATAATTCTAATGCTAAATTACACAAAATCCTCTACAGTGCCGTCTAGATATAGTATTTTCGTACTTTATATTACTTTAGCGAAAGTAAGAAATTCAGTTGATATAATCTAATTAATGAAAAAAAGAATCGTTGTATTTGCATCTGGAACGGGTAGTAACACTATCAATATCATCCAGTATTTTGCCCAACATCTAGACATAGAAGTTTCTGGGGTACTGTCTAATAATGAAGAGGCACCCGTATTAGAACGGGCTGCATCGCTTGGAGTGGCTAGCTATAGCTTTGATAGAGATATGCTAGAAAGTGAAAATGGGAAGGTTATAAAAATTTTAAAGGAAATAAACCCAGACCTTATTGTGTTGGCTGGATTTTTATGGAAGTTTCCTGAACATATTCTAAAAGAATTTCCGAATGTCATAAACATCCATCCTTCTTTACTACCTAAATATGGTGGAAAAGGAATGTATGGGGCGCATGTGCATAAGGCAGTTTTAGAGAATCATGAAAAGGAGTCTGGAATAACCATCCATGAAGTAAACGAGATTTATGATGATGGTGCCATCCTATTTCAAGAACGTGTGCCTATAGACTCTAATGAAACTATAGAGAGTTTACAAAAGAAAATTCATAAGTTAGAGCATAAACACTTCCCAATAGTGATAGAAAAGCTACTGTTAAGCAATAAGCAAAAGTAATTTATGGCAAAAAAAGAAAAATTTTATGTGGTTTGGCAAGGCCATAAGACAGGTGTTTTTTCATCTTGGAAAGAATGTAGAGCGGCGATTTTCAACTATCCTAATGCGAAATACAAGTCATTCCCTACGCTCGAGCAAGCAAAAGAAGCCTTTCAAGGAGCTTATAAAGATTATGTAGGTCAAAGTTCTTCATCAACTAGTACAACAAGTAAATTACAAAGAATTGGACAGCCTAATTATCATTCCATCGCAGTAGATGCAGCTTCTAGTGGAAACCCAGGAATCGTGGAGTATCGTGGAGTATACACAAAATCTAAAAAAGAGATTTTTCACCAAGGACCATTTGAACATGGAACAAACAATATAGGTGAGTTCTTAGCTTTAGTACACGGATTAGCTTTGCTGAAAAGACACAACAGCAATCGTATTATATATACGGACTCAAAAATTGCTATGAATTGGGTAAGGCGTAAAAAATGCAATACCAAACTTCCTCGTAGTAGTAGAAATGCCGAAATATTTGAATTAGTAGATAGGGCTGAAAAATGGTTACAAGAAAATGATTTTAGCACCGTAATCGTAAAATGGGAAACTAAATCTTGGGGTGAAATTCCAGCTGATTTTGGAAGAAAATAGGGTAATTCTCTTTACACAAAATCGAATTTAAAATGGACATCAATCTTATTGCTAATAGTAATCATTCCAAAAAGCTTTTTTGGTTGTTCCAAGCCAAAATCTTCAATATCTAGTTCTATATGTCCTCGGCTACTATAGTATCCTTTCATTACTGCAAAAGAAGCTGGCATTTTATAGAGGTTTTTAACTCCTGCTATTTCAAACTCAAGTGTTACCAACGCCTTATCTTCTTCTATAGGCTCTATTTCTACCAAGCGAAGCTTTATTCTAGGGTAATCTTTTTCTTGCAACAGCTCTTTAAAATCTCGATTGATCATTCGCCCACCACAATCAAAAGAGGCTACTGGGAATTGCACTAAGGCAGATTCAAATTTCTGGGTACGAGAATTATAATTAACACTTACTGTACTAATGTCTTCCATGTCGAAAACACAAGTAAAGTTATTTACATTGGATGATCCATGAATTTCTAATGTGCTAGACGGGAGAACATTAAACTCTTCTATGGGTTCCTGTGACGTTAGAAGCAAGCTCATCCCCATTATCCACAAGCTAAGTAATGTCTTCATAACAAGTTAATTTTAATGATTATACGAGGCGAAGGGATAGGTACATCCCAACGCCTCGTATAAATAGAGAGAGTAAATTACTATTTTTTATTATTAGAAGCTAATTACTGCTTCGAAAACAACTCCGTCAAATTCTCCTCCATTGAATTTGCTGTCTGTAGAATATCCGTCGTAAGTTTGACGTACATACTCTAACTTAGCTAAGATATTCTTAGTCATAAACCACCCAGCTCCAAGGTTGATTCTATCTATCTCAATATCGTTGTTCGTTGTAAACTCAGTTCCCTTAACCAAGTTATATCTACCTCCAACATAGAAGTTCTCATTATTTCCGAAACGGTACAGTAACTCAGCTGAGTATTGGTCAAAGCTTCTTGTATCAGGCTCAAAACTTGCTTTTCCACTAACGTGCTCATATACTCCAAAGAACTCTAATCCTCTATACTTTACAAAAGGGTTTATCATTATTGAAGTCATCTCATGTAACATCATTGGGTCTACTCTACCTGAAGTAAAGTTTCCTGCAGAAGAAGCACCTGGCTCTTCCATTACGAAGTAATATCTTGAACCAGCACGATCTCCACTATATAACCATGTTTTTGCAGACCCTCCTGTATGGTAAACCGATCCGGTTAATCTCCAACGGAAATCCTCTGTTTCTTGCTTGTCATAGCCTAGCTTACCTATTATAGAACCTTGCGTTCCACCCGATCCTACGCTTTGGTTTAACTTACCATTGGTCATTCCAGCCATCGCTAACCAACCATTGTTTTGGTAATACACCTCAGCACCAACTTCTGTGGTAAAGGAATCCATGATCAAGTTTCCTACAAATGGGTTGTAAAGTGCTTGTGCGTTATCCGATCTTCTAAAATGCGCGTCTCCATAGTTATTTTCCATGTGACCAATTCGAATGGTAAAGTTCTTCATAAGGTCCTCTAAGAAACCCTCTTCGATGAAGTTCAGGTTATCTACCTGCATATACCCACCTTTTACATACGGCTCTGGGTGGTGTCTAGAGGAAAGATACGTACGCAAGTGTAAACGAATACCATCATATAACTCTACATCTATATCTAAGTTAGCTGTAGCTAAGTTAAAGTTATTATGAAGGTCGATAAGTTCAGGTGCATCCGCAGCATTCTCATGACTAATTCCTTGGTATTGCAGTGCAAACGCACCACCGATTCTAACGTTCAGTCCATCGAAAGTGGAAATAGTGTCTTTTGGATCTTCGAACACATTAAGTCCACGTTTATCTGGCTGTCGATAATTGTCCAAATCTCTTTTCTGAGCTAGCACTGGACTCGCTAATAGACCTACAAGGCCTAAGGTTACAATTAATTTTTTCATACTGCTGTTTGTTTATTTTAGGTTTAAACTATAGTTTATTGTTACGTCTTCGCCAGTCTTTATAGTTCCCAACATTGCAGTTGGTGGTTCTACGTTATATTCTGGCATGTGGATATCTTTACTTCCTTTTATTGTATAACCATTATTCTCCTTAACTAGAGTGAAACTAAGATTGGTAGACTTTTTAGTCCCAGCTATCTCAAGCATTCCTTGCACTACAACAGAATAAGTGTTGTTTGCTGTTTTATTCAGGCTATTTGTTTTGGTATAGGTAAACTTTATACTTTTATTTCTATTAGTCTTTAGTGCCTTGTAAGTGTTCTTATCCATTCCACTCTTTCCACTTTTCAAGCTCTCTGCCTCTAAGTCTAGACTTAAAGACTTAATCGCTGGTAAATCGGCGCTATCCTCTATAATCGCCTTTACTGTGAACTTCTCTGCTTTCAAATCCCAATCATGAATATTGGAAGTTCCATCTACATTAATAGTAGAATTACTAGCTGTTGCTTGATAGTTTTGCGCTTGTATGGTTACACTACTAATGAGTACACTAAATAAAACTAGTACCATCATTCGCATTTGATTTTTTCTTCTTTTCATAATCAAAGGTTTTTAAGGTTTGTATGGCAAACATAGAGAAGGACTTTGTCCGAATAAATGATATTGGTCACTAATCATTATTTCTTTCGGATTTTTACCTATGCTTTTTCACTTTATTGCTAATTGTTTGCCAAAATACAGTTGATATGATATTTGTCAGCTATTTCAAGAAAGAGAAAACTTACTTTTGAAACGAAAAGTTTTTGGATAGACATATTCTATACTCATGATAATGCCTAGTCGATAACTAGGTTCCCAAGCATGATTAAAGAATGGGGTTTACTAGATAACATTTCATAATAAGTAGTAATCGTAATAAATACGCATTACAAGTTTGGTTTTTAGTTTTAGGTTTAGCCCTGGATGGAAGCATCTGGGGCTTTTCTTATATCTAATACTACCAAGATAAATAAGAATGTCTAGTTGGATTTAATTTTGAATGGAATAGGATAAGCTTTCATTTTAGATACACTCTGGTTAGTGTTTAGCGAGCAATGATAAAAACAGTAGAGTTTTCTGGGATGGCTTTTTTGTTTTGGACATAAAGAGTCCCATGCTCAACATCTACCTCTAACAAGTAGTAAGATCCTTTAAAGTACGACTTCTTAACGATGCCTCTTATATCGCTCTGTACATCCGATACTTCTAACTGCTCTGGATAGTACCAACGTTTTTCATCTTTGGGCCACCAAGGTCTAAGGTCGTTTGCTTCACCAAAAAAACTTGCTTGATAGGCAGTTTTAACCCCATTATATACCTTTTCTGGTGAATCGAATAACTCTTGTTCCCCATTTTTTCCTAGCAAAAGTATTTTATCTGAAAAAGCCAAAGCCTCTTCGCTATCATGTGTTGCATAAATACATCCAATATTATTTTCTTTTAAGTAGGCAAAAAGTCTACGGCGTAATTTTGTTTTTCGAAGTAGGTCTATATGACTAAAAGGTTCGTCTAACAAAAGCACTTCTGGAGTGTTTGCAAGTGCCTTGGCTAAACCAACCCGTTGTTTTTGTCCACCACTAAGGTTTTTCACGTATTCCTGTTTATAATCTACTAAATCAACAACTTCTAGAAGCGCATCAATACGTTTAGCATCAGCCAGCATATCTTGACTAGTCAAATAAGAACCGATATTTTCGGCAACGGTTGTAAAAGGCATAATGTCGAACTCTTGCGATAAGAGCTTCATAAACTCATGACCTGGAACAAGTTTCTCCGACGGACCGCCTAACTGCTTCCCTGCATACGTTATTTTACCATTAGGCAGCTCTAACAATCCATATATAAGATGAAGTAAAGTAGATTTTCCTGAACCGCTTTCGCCTAAAACAGCAAGATGTTGGTTGGTGTCAATAGCGAATCTCAGTTGTTTTAAAACCTCCTGATCGGAATAATTAAAGCTTTCTATATGTACTTTTAGCATAATTGCAAAGATAGGAAATGGTGTAGCATTTTATTTAAAACTTAACCATTCTAATTTCATTATTTATTTGTTATAACCAAGTAACATTCAAAAGCAAGATACCCCTTTCGCTTATTTTAAGATGGTTATTGCAACTACTCTTGGCATTAATTAATTAATTAATTTCACACTCATTAAAGATTGAAAAAACCACTTATTATGAAAAACAGCACCATTGTTCTTGTATTAATACTTTTTCTTGTGATTTTCTTAGTTATAAACTTTTTATTAAACTTTCTATTCCCATCATGGAATGTTCATTGGGCTTCAAGTATAGGTGGTGCTGTCGGGCTCTGGGGAATATGGTTATATCAGAATCGTAAAAAAGTAAGGAAAGAAAAATAGGCTTTGACCCTCTACTTGGAAATGATATCGAAATATACCCTATAAAAAACAAAGAGTTTCTGATGAGTATAGTACACATCAGAAACTCTTTATCATAGTTTAATATAATACAGTTATCTAGAACCTTATAA
>DATGSX010000075.1:0-11355 GCA_035302145.1 Flavobacteriaceae bacterium
GTCGTGAATCATACCACGCCATTTCAATTCTTCAATAAAATTTTTAAGCTCCATTATCATTTAATTAATTTAATTTGCCTGCAAATTTAAGTCTAATTGTCAAAAGATAAAAGACTATATGAAAAAAGACTATTTTTGCAGTTATGATATTAGTTACAGGAGGTACAGGTTTAGTCGGATCACATTTGCTTTATCACCTAGTCTCTTCAGGGCATAAGGTACGTGCTTTATACCGTAAAGACAGTAATGTTTACGCAGTGAGAGATGTATTTGCTCTATATACAAAAGCGATTATCCCACTCTGGCGAAAAATTCAGTGGGTGGAGGCTGATTTAAACGATTTACCTGCTCTAGAACGTGCATTTATAGGTGTAGATTATGTTTACCATGCAGCAGCTATGGTAAGTTTCCATAGAAAAGACCGAACTGCTCTATATAAAACAAATGTAATAGGCACAGCCAATATTGTAAACATTAGCATAGCCAAAGGGATTAAAAAAATGTGCTTTGTAAGCTCTACCGCTACATTAAGCAAAGAAGCAGAAAAACCAATGCTAGATGAAAATAGTTTTTGGAACCCCGATGCCGATAACAACCACTATGCTATTACCAAATATGGAGCAGAGATGGAAGTTTGGCGAGGTACGCAGGAGGGAGTTCCTGCGGTTATTATAAATCCTGGTGTGATCTTAGGCCCAAGTATGGCAGGAAAAAGCAGTTCGACTATAGTAAAACAATATACTGGTGGCATGCGCTTTTACACGGATGGCACTACTGGTTTTGTGGACGTACGCGATGTGGTAAAAGCTATGCAAGACTTGATGCATAGCGATATTAAAAATCAGCGCTTTATAATGGTCAGTGAAAACCTAAGCTATAAGAACTTCACTCAGTTGTTAGATGCAGAGCTTGGATATGAGACTCCTGCTAAAAAAGTCAACAAACTAATGGTGCTGAGCATTAGTGCCATTACAAGCTTTGTAGGATTTATAATAGGTAAAAAGCCAAAGTTAACTCGTGACACAGCAACCGCATTATTTAAGCACAACTACTATAGCAATGAAGCCATTAAGAATGCGATAGGGTTTCGTTTTACCCCATTGAAAGAAACGGTTGAATGGATTTGTAGAATTGATGGAGGCTATTAAATTTATTGTGCTTCCTCACCTCGATCTATATTTTTATCAGCTCTAGGCATCACATCGCCATCAAGTTCTACGTCTGGATCTTCCTCCCCCTTCAATTCGATTAACTTTTGCTCTACTTCTTGAAGAATTTTAAAATATCCATCTAAATCGGATGAATAATAAGCATTGCTTTTTGCAAACTGTAGGCTATCTATTCCATACTTTTGATAGATATACTTTTCTAAACGAACATTCTGCTCTTGTATATCTTGGTAGCTTTTATTTCTAGCTGCATTACTCAAGTAAGTATCAACAAGAATTTCACTAAAGGTTTCCCTATCTATTAAATTATCAGGCCTTTCGGGCATCTCAATATCCTGACAGCTAATAGTTAGCAAGCTCATTATAAATACTACAAGTAATTTTCTCATGCTTATCGATTAAACGCCAATCGTTCGGCTTTACCTTTTTTGTTGAACTTGAAGTTCTCGTATACCAAATCCCCATTTACGATGGTGTGCGTAACTCTCGATCTAAAAGTTGTACCTTCAAAAGGCGACCATCCACATTTGTAAAAGATATTTTCTTTCTTAACTGCCCAAGGTGCATTCAAATCAACCAATACTAAATCTGCTTTATATCCTTCTCGAATATATCCTCTGTCTTTAATTTGAAATAGGACAGCTGGATTATGTGCGGTTTTCTCTACAATCTTTTCTAAGCTGATACGGCCTCGGTGGTACATTTCTAATAGTGCAATCAATGCGTGTTGTACGAGCGGACCACCGGAAGGCGCCTCTAAATATGGTTGATTTTTCTCCTTTATAGTATGAGGTGCATGATCGGTAGCTATAACATCAATTCTATCATCTAAAAGAGCTTTCCAAAGTTTTTCTCTATCTTCTTCCGTTTTAACCGCGGGATTCCATTTTATTTTAGTTCCCTTATTTGCATAATCTTTGTCTGTAAACCATAGATGGTGGACACAAACTTCAGCTGTTATTTTTTTATCTTTAAGAGATTTATTATTCGAAAAAAGCTCGGTTTCTATTCCTGTAGAAACATGAAAAACGTGTAGTCTTGCTCCCGTTTTTTTAGCCAATGCAATCGCCTTGCTTGAAGAGGCATAGCAGGCTTCGGCACTACGAATATCCGGATGTTTTTCTACTGGTATATCTCCATTATACTCTTCGGTATATCGCTTTGTGTTCTCTTGAATAATTTGTTCATCTTCACAATGCACCGATATTAAAAGAGGGGTTTTGGAGAAGATCTTTTCTAAAACTTTTTCGTCATCTACTAACATATTACCAGTTGATGAACCCAAGAATAGTTTTAATCCTGCAACTTTTTTTTCATCTACCTTTAGTATCTCCTCTAAGTTATCGTTGGTACCACCCATCATAAAAGAGTAGTTTGCCCAAGAAGTCTCAGCCGCTTTCGCAAACTTTTTCTCCAATTCCTCTATGGTCACAGTTTGTGGTTGGGTATTGGGCATTTCTATGTAACTAGTGATACCCCCAGCAACTGCAGCTTTTGAGCCAGTCTCGATGTTTTCTTTATGTGTCAACCCAGGTTCTCTAAAATGAACTTGATCGTCAATCATCCCTGGAATTAAATGAAGCCCATCGGCATTTATAATATGGGTGTCGGGATGTTTCGAACTGATACTACTCTCAATGCTCAAAATCTTATCATCTTCTATATAAACATCGCTTATAAATGACTTCCCTTCATTTATTACAGTTGCATTTTTAATGAGTATTCGATTCATCATAAAAATATTAGGTTTACTTTGAAAACAAGCTTTTTACTTTAAGTTTTATTACGCCAAATATAGCTTCTGAAATTATTTTTTGGCTCATTTTGGATTCTCCTCTTGTGCGATCGGTGAAAATCACTGGAACCTCTACTATTTCAAATCCTTTATCGTAGGTTTTAAACTTCATTTCTATTTGAAATGCATAACCCACAAACTTTACTTTATCCAACTTTATAGTCTCTAGAACTTTGCGCTTATAGCATACAAAGCCAGCAGTGGTATCGTGAATTTTCATACGTGTAATAAAACGCACATACTTCGATGCTATCCACGAAAGCAATACACGCGACATTGGCCAATTTACAACATTTACTCCAGTTACATAGCGCGAGCCTATTGCCATATCGGCATCTTCGTCCTTACAAGCTTTTAACAATCGAGGCAAATCTTCTGGGTCGTGCGAAAAATCAGCATCCATCTCAAAAATATACTCATATTCACGAGATAATGCCCAACGAAAACCCTCAATATATGCAGTACCTAAACCCAGCTTCTCTTTTCTTTCTAAGAGATGCAAGCTTTTAGGATACTTCTTCATGTATTCTTTTACTAAACCTGCAGTGCCATCTGGCGAATTATCATCTACTACCAACACATGAAACGGATATTTCAATTTGAAAATACTATCTAAAATCAATTGGATATTTTCCATCTCATTATAAGTAGGAATTATCACTAAAGAATCTGACTGCATTAACATTGTTTTACGCAAATGTAATGTTTTTAGTCATATAAATAGATTTACAATTAGACCTATAACGTCTGTTAACATTTTATGCTATATTTGCATGGCCAAAAAGCAACACATCGTGTATATAGAAAGAATACCTAACCATTCCGATTGGATTATTTATGTCTTGCTTATCTGCATGATTTTGCTAGCTATATTGCGCGCAAGATTCCCATTTCGTTTTTCTCGATTTATAAACCTTACTTTTCAGACCAATTTCTTAAAACTGTATAGCCGAGAAATTGATTCACGTCACTTATTTACCTTTATAAGTACATTCTTCAATATTTTAAGCACTTCGTTATTTCTATATATATGTGGACAGTATTTTCTTCCTGAGAAACAAATTGACGGAGTTATTTGGTATATCAGAATCACCACAGTATATGCAATATTCTTATTAGGCAAACTATGGATTGAGCAAATAATAGGGGTAGTAGCAAAACATGCCGAACAGGTTTCTAACTATACATATGAGAAATTAATGTATAGAAACTTGCTTTCCATTTATATAATGATTTGGAATGTTTTACTGCTATTTGTTTTCGATATAGCTCAGCTAAGTATGACTATCGCATGGATTTCCATCGTCTTTTTAAACATTTTTAGTCTAGTCTCTTCTTATAAACGAAACAGCAAGCAGTTATTTGGTCATTACATTTATTTTATTTTGTATCTTTGCACCCTAGAAATAGGTCCTTACATTCTTATATATTACTCATTGATAGGAGTGTAAATTTTCTATTAATAAAAACACGAGACAAATGAAAGTGAAAACTATTTTAGTATCCCAACCTGAACCCAAAACCGAAAGCTCTCCCTATTATGATTTAATGGAGAAGCAAAAAGTCAAAGTGGATTTCCGTTCTTTCATTCATGTAGAAGGGGCAACTAGCAAGGACGTTCGCGAGCAAAGAATTGACTTAAGCAAGTACACGGCGGTTATATTTACCAGCAGAAATGCGGTAGACCACTTCTTCCGTATTGCTGAGGAATTGCGTTTTAAGGTTTCTGATGCTTTAAAGTATTTTTGCACTAGTGAAGCAGTTGCATATTACCTTCAGAAGTATGTAGTATACCGCAAAAGAAAAATATATGTAGGGAAACGTCATTTTCATGAGCTAATGCCACATATAAACAAACATAAAGACGAGACGTTTTTACTTCCTTCGTCCGATAAACTAAAACCTACTATTCCAAATTTACTTGATGAAGCTGGAATAAAATGGCAACGAGCTATTTTTTACAAAACAGTAGTCAGCGATTTATCTGACTTAGAAAATGTTTTCTATGACATTTTAGTTTTCTTTAGTCCGAGTGGCATAAAGTCCCTGTTTGAAAACTTCCCAAATTTCCAGCAGAATGATACACGTATTGCTGCTTTTGGGAACACCACTGTAAAAGCTGCAGAAGAGCGTGGCTTGAAAGTAAATATTGAAGCACCTTCACCAGAAACTCCATCTATGACGATGGCCTTAGAGAAATATATTAAAGAGGTTAATAAAAAAGCTTAACTTGTAAAGTAGAAGCTTAAACATAATTAAAAATGCTACTGTATTCAGTGGCATTTTTTTTGCTTCAAAGTTTCTAAGTAAAATAGAAAAGCCATCCGTTTATTGGATGGCTTTTCTAAATAAAAATGTTTAAGCTAATTTAGTCGTGATTTGGAGCACCAGCCAAAATCTCTTGGTTAGCCTCTGCCTCGAACTTTTTGAAGTTCTTTTTAAAAGTCACCGCTAATTCTTTAGCTTTTGTATCATACAAGTCTTTATCAGACCAAGTGTTGCGTGGATTTAATACTTCCGACGGTACGTTTGGCACTTCTTGTGGAACAGCTACATTAAACACAGCGTGGTTTTCGTACGCTACATTATCTAATTCACCGTTCATTGCAGCAGTAATCATAGCTCTAGTATAAGCTAGTTTCATTCTGCTACCTACACCATAAGGTCCACCTGTCCATCCTGTATTTATTAACCATACATTCACACCTGCTTTAAGCATTTTCTCGCTTAGCATAGCTGCATAACGGGTTGGATGTAATGGTAAGAATGGAGCACCAAAACATGCAGAGAAACTTGGTTCTGGCTCATCTACACCAGCCTCGGTACCTGCAACTTTAGCAGTATATCCACTAATAAAGTGATATGCTGCTTGTCCTGGAGTTAATTTAGATATCGGAGGTAACACACCAAAAGCATCTGCCGTTAAGAAGAAAATATTCTTTGGTTGACCTGCTACCGATGATTCTTGTATATTATTAATGTGTGTGATAGGATAACTAACACGTGTATTTGGTGTTATCGTATCTGCGGCAAAATCTATATTACCTTCTTCATCCATAATTACGTTTTCTAATAACGCGTTCGGACGAATTGCATTATAAATATCTGGCTCACCTTCTTTAGATAGGTTGATAACCTTAGCATAGCATCCACCCTCGAAGTTAAAGACCTTATCATCTGCTGTCCATCCATGCTCATCATCTCCGATTAGCTTTCTCTTTGGATCTGCAGAAAGAGTGGTTTTACCCGTACCTGAAAGACCAAAGAAAATAGCTGTTTCGCCATCTTCGCCTACGTTTGCAGAGCAGTGCATTGGTAAAGTATTCTCAAACACTGGTAAAATAAAGTTTAGCGCAGAGAAAATTCCTTTTTTAATCTCTCCAGTATATCCAGTTCCTCCGATTAATACAATTTTTCTTGTAAAGTTAAGTATGGCAAAGTTTTCTTGTCTTGTACCATCTACTTCTGGATCTGCATAAAAACCTGGTGCATTCACAATCACCCATTCTGGATCAAAGTCTTTGAGCTCCTCTGAGGTTGGGCGTAGGAACATGTTGTGTACAAACAAGTTCGACCAAGGTAATTCGGTTATAGCTCTAATTGCTTTACGATGAGAATTTTCTGCACAAGCATAACAGTCTCTCGCATAAACAGCATCCTGTTCGCTTAAGTAAGCTACTACTTTATCATAAAGTGCATCGAACTTCTCTGGTGCAAAAGGGATATTTATATCGCCCCACCATACTTCATCTTTTGTGATAGCATCTTTAACAATAAACCTATCTTTTGGAGATCTTCCAGTGAACTTTCCGGTATTTACAGATACTGCGCCTAAAGACGACAGTTCTCCTAATCCTTGTTCTACTGTTATTTTACTCAACGTCTCTGGTGAGAGTTGGTATTTAACGTTTGTGTTGTTAATCCCGTATTCCTCTAGTGGAATCGTTTCTGTAGTTTGGTTGTTGTTGACCATTTTTCATTTAATTATTGTAGATGGAAGCAAAGGTAAATAATCTTCTAGATAAATCGTATTCTATTGCGTAGAATTCTCTTTCTTAGATTTTAATAGGTAAAATGCTAAAGCTATCCACCCTATTATAAAAAAGACTCCACCTATTGGGGTAATAAACGCTATTTTATAACTATCAAACGGTAAATAGTCACGTAACACCAACATATATATGGACCCTGAGAACAGCAGTATTCCTATTCCAAATATGCGTGCTACGCGAATTCGTTGTTTGGCAGTTAATGGTAATATATAAGCCGAAATCAATAAAACAAACACATGGTACATTTGGTATCTAACCCCTGTTTCAAATGAGGCAACAGCTTGCTCATCGACTATGTTTTTTAACCCATGAGCGCCAAATGCACCTATGAGAATTGTCAATGCTCCTAGAAAAGCAGCAATAACTCCTAATCTTGTGTTTGTATCTTGCATATGTTTAATAACATTTAGTAGTTTCGTTTCCTGTAACTCACTTGTAAAACTACAAAACAAAATTGAATGAGAAACATCTTAATTATAGGTTCTGGTCGTTCGGCAAGCAGCCTTATTAAATATCTTTTGAACAATTCTGAAAAAGAGAACTTTTCTCTTACTATAGGCGATATAAACCCAGAAGCTGCTAAGAAACTTATACAGGAACATCCAAGAG
This sequence comes from Flavobacteriaceae bacterium, assembly GCA_035302145.1. GTDB lineage: Bacteria > Bacteroidota > Bacteroidia > Flavobacteriales > Flavobacteriaceae > JAJYTI01. The sequence goes on from DATGSX010000075.1 coordinate 7,626, forward strand.
TAAAAATTATAGAGCTCGATGTTTTCCAAGAAGAACAAGCCAAAAAAGCTGTCGCATCATGCGACTTGGTTATTTCAATGCTTCCGGCATCTTTCCACATAAGAATTGCGGAAATATGTATCGAACTAAAGAAACATATGGTAACCGCTTCTTATGTAAGCAAAGAAATGGAAGCTCTACATGATAAAGCAGTAGAAAACGATTTGATTTTTATGAATGAAATCGGACTAGACCCAGGTATCGATCACATGAGTGCTATGCAAGTCATTGATCGTATACGCGATGCAGGAGGAAAAATGCTATCGTTTGAATCCTTTTGTGGGGGCTTAGTTGCACCAGAAAGCGACAATAACCTATGGAACTATAAATTTACTTGGAACCCAAGGAATGTTGTATTAGCAGGTCAAGGTGGCGCAGCAGAATTTAAACAAGAAGGAACCTACAAGTATATTCCTTACCATAGATTATTTCGTAGAACGGAGTTTTTAGAAGTAGAAGGTCACGGCCGATTTGAGGCATACGCTAATAGAAACTCTTTGGCGTATCAAAGTGTATATGGTCTAGAGAATGCGTTGACACTTTTTAGAGGCACCATCCGTAGAGTTGGTTTTAGCCGTGCATGGAACATGTTTGTGCAATTAGGTATGACCGACGATAGTTATACCATTCCTGATTCAGAGAACTTAACTTACAGAGACTTTGTTAATCTGTTCCTCCCTTACTCTCCAACGGATTCCGTTGAATTAAAAATGCGATACAATTTACGCATCGACCAAGACGATGTGATGTGGGATAAGTTGGTAGAATTGGATTTGTTCAACGATAAGAAGAAAATCGGTATTCCTAATGCTACACCAGCGAAAGCTCTAGAATCTATCTTAATGGACAAGTGGAGTCTTGCCCCAGATGATAAAGATATGATTGTTATGTACCATAAGTTTGGCTATGAACTCAACGGTAAAAAAAGCCAAATAGACAGCTCTATGGTTTGCATAGGTCAAGATCAGCTATACACTGCAATGGCAAAAACAGTAGGTTTACCAGTAGCTATGGCTGCTATTGGGATATTAAACAAGAAAATAACTACTCCTGGAGTCTTACGTCCAATTAAAAAAGAGGTGTACCAGCCAATTCTAAAAGAACTTAAAAAACATGGTATTATTTTTAAGGAAAAAGAAAGAGAGTATTTAGGGTATAATCCAGATAATTTGTTTTAATTAAATAGATTGAATAATAAATTAAAAAGATGATGAAGAAAGTAGTTTATATAACCGGAGGAACCAAAGGAATTGGATTTGGTATGGCAGAAAAACTAGTTGAGGCAGGCTACCGCGTAGCAATTTCTGGACGTTCTTTGGATACGGCAAAGAAAGCTGCTGCAAAGATTGGTAAAGAAGATAAAATTATCGGTTTGGCTTCTGACGTTCGTAAATTGGATTCGGAGGAGAAAGCAGTGGCTAAAGTAAAAGACCACTTTGGTAGGCTAGATGTTATGATTGCTAATGCTGGGCTGGGGGTTTTTGACAACATTCGTGATTTAAAACCAGAAGATTGGCATAAGATGATCGACACAAACCTCACTGGAGTATTTAATAGTATAAAAGCTAGTGTGGAAGATTTAGTAGCGAACAAAGGTTACTTTATAAGCATTGCAAGCCTAGCTGGGATTAATTTTTTCGGAAAAGGTAGTGGTTACAATGCCTCTAAGTTTGGTGTGGTTGGATTTACCCAATCAGTAATGCTAGACTTACGCGCCGAAGGTGTAAAAACCACCACTATTTTACCAGGATCGGTAACCTCACATTTTAATAACCACAATCCAGATCCAAGCAAAGATGCATGGAAAATTCAACCAGAAGATATGGGTGAATTGGTTGTGGACTTGCTAAAAATGAACCCTAGAGCACTACCTTCGAAAGTAGAAATTAGACCTACTCAAACAGCAGATATGCTAAAGTAGAAGTCAAATAATAGAATTATTAAAAAGCCGATTTGCATACAAATCGGCTTTTTATATTAAGAGGTTTTTATAGTACGCTGTTTCTCACGCTCACTCTGCTCTTTTCCAGTCCTCGAGGCATAAATACTGATTATAAAAATCTGTATAGCATGATAAAGCATAAGCGGCAGTAGAATTATTCCTACGATACTTGTTTGTCCGAACAAAGCTTTAGAGAAAACAGTGCCATGAACTAAAGATTTTTTTGTTCCACAATATTGGTTGGTAATTCGGTCGGCATGATTAAACCTCAACAACTTCCCGATCCAGCCCGTAAGAAAATACATTATATAGAAAAGGATTATCACCAAAGCAGTCATTATAAGTATCTCGGTTAAGCTAACGCTTGAGAAAATCTTCTCTTCAAAAGACTGGACAAAGCTTTTATAGATAATCAAGAGGATAATAAACTTATCGATTAAGTCTAATTTACTTTTATGTCTACGCGCTAAATTCCCAAAAAATCTTCGTAATGATAACCCGAGAATTAGTGGCACCACAATTTCGGTTATTAGCTGAAGGTAAATAGCAGTAAAATCATACTCCACACCCGAATGCTTTATAAAAGGGGTTAGCCATAATGGGGTTAGAAGAATTCCGATAATTCCCGAAATACTAGCATTAAAAATAGCTGCGGGAAGATTTCCTTTAGCCATAGAAACCATAACTACAGAAGATGAAACTGTAGAGGGCAATGCTGCCATAAACAGGAAAGCCAACCATAGCGTTTCGTGTGAAGTGTTTATAAAAAGCGGATAGAACAGTAAAACAATCAATGGGAAGATTAAAAAAGTACTGCTTTGTACTACTATATGCAACCTCCAATTCTTTAGCCCATCTTTTATAGCTTGCGTACTCAAGTTGAGCCCATAGAAAAAGAAAATTAGTGAGATGCCTATACTACTAATTGCCTCCATAGGAACCGGGCTATTTTTAGCGGCTAATTGCGGAAAAAAATAAGCAATTAGTATGCTAACTATAATGGCAATGACAAAAGAATCTACTTTTAATTTTTTAAGCATGTTTAGTTTTTATCCTTGCAAAGATAGACTGCAGAAATTCAATAAGAAAAGTATCTAACAGGAATATGTTAAACTCCTTGAATTAACAAGTTCTATTCTGATAAAAAGAAAGGCGCATATTGCCTTACTCGGAAATCTATCGTATTTAACTCTGGATTCTCTTTTTTAAACTTTTTATAGAGCTTCATACTTCCCACTGCTCTATTGGCTGCACCAGATGGTGCTGTGAGAGAAACGGTTTTTATAGTTCTAGACTCTAATTCAAACTGATGGATTCGTGGCACCTCATCATTTATACAAACGAATTCTATTTCAGGATACTCTAACAAATGTCTTCTAAAAAAATATTCTGGGCCGTTTTTTGAATTGCCACCAGTAAACAACAACATCTCAATACTAGGGTGTTCTTTTAAAATAGGTATCATAGGTCGTAAAACCGGGTCTTGAATTCCTAAGTCTGAAGCGTTTATCTCCTCTCGGAAAGCATATTCAACCATGTCGCAAACTCCTAGGTTATGTTTCTCTAATAACTGAATACGCTGGTTTGTTGCCTCTTCTGAATTATCATATCGAATTATACGTTTATTTTCTTATATTAGTATCCTAATACTTAGAGAGATGGAAAAATTTGAAGGACAAAATATCTTAGACTTTATGGAAACCTTCCCTGATGACGATGCTTGTAAGGCATATTTAGCAAATTTAAAGT
>DATGSX010000076.1:0-14085 GCA_035302145.1 Flavobacteriaceae bacterium
CATGTATTATTACATAGCCTCTATGTATTCTGCGTTAAAAGCCATGTTTTCTGTATTGGTATTTATCTACAGGTATTTTTATGAAAACAATATTGAAAGAAGTTAAGTTGTGTTTTTTCTATATTAAATAAAACTTAAAGCAGGTTTTGGTTATTAATGATCAATGTTTAATTATTAATGTTTAATGATCAATGATTAATGGCTACACCTATTGCTAATCAGTAATTGATAATTAACAATCAACAATTAATATCCGACACTTCAAATTTTGTTAATTTTTCCCAATAAAATTCCCTATATTTGATATCATAATAATCTCCCCAGTTTTATGCGCTAATTCTTATTCGAGTAGCGTAAATTATTTGATAATACTATAAGCATACTGCTTGTTGCCAATGAATGAAAAATAATCAGGTATGTTAAGGAACTACACAGAAGCAGATACAAGAGCAAACTTTATAGACCCTCAGTTAGAACAGCAAAACTGGGAGTCTTCGCATATTAGGCGGGAGTATTATTTTACAGATGGAAGAAAGCTAATCGGGAATAAACGTGGAAAACGTCTGTTTGTTGATTACTTACTTCGATATAATAATGTAAAGCTGGCTATAATAGAAGCTAAGAAAGCTTCGCTTCATCCTACCGAAGGCTTACAACAGGCTATAGACTATGGTAAGAAACTTAACATTGATTTCGTATACTCTACTAATGGGAAGGAAATATATGAGTTTCAATTATCTAAGGGAACAGGGCAATACGTAAATCAGTTCCCTACACCAGAAGAATTATACGATAGAGTTTATAATGAGAATAAAGACCTAAAGAAACATTTACACTCTATACCGTTTCTTTTAGAAAGGTTCGAACCTAGATACTATCAGGAGGGGGCAGTAAATAGTGCTCTTGAGCATATTGCAAACGGAGATAAACGAATCTTGTTAACCTTGGCAACTGGAACAGGAAAAACATTTATCGCTTTACAAATTGTTCACAAACTACTTCAAGCAAAATGGAACGTAGATGGGCAAGACCGTAGACCTAGAGTTTTGTTCTTAGCCGATAGGAATGTTTTGGCCGATCAAGCAATAAATACCTTCAACCATTATGAGAATGATTTAATTAAAATCAATGGCGATGAAATTCGCAAAAGGAATGGTAGGGTACCTACTAATGCTTATATCTTCTTTGCCATTTATCAAGCTATTGCCGAACGGGAAGATTGGGGAGGTTATTATAAAGAATATCCAAGCGATTTCTTTGATTTAATTATAATCGATGAGTGTCATAGAGGGAGTGCTAATGAAGAAGGTAGTTGGCGTGCTATATTAGACCATTTTGCCAGTGCTGTTCACATAGGTATGACAGCAACACCTAAACGGGATGATAATGTGGATACGTACAAATACTTCGGTAAGCCCGTTTACGAGTATTCTCTTAAAGATGGAATTAATGATGGATTCTTAACCCCTTACAAGGTGAAACGCATTAGAACCAATATTGATGAGTATATTTTTACTGAAGGTGATATAGTTATTCAAGGGGAGGTTGAGCAAGACTTGTATGAGATTAAAGATTTTGAGAGGAAAATTACCCTTCCTGCACGAACTCGACTTATCGCCAAATCTATTTTGAAGCACATTGGTAGGATGGAAAAAACCATTGTATTCTGTGCCAATCAATCTCATGCTTTAGATTTACGTGATGCGATAAACGACTTTAAGGAAGTAACAGATCCTGATTATTGCGTGCGAATTACTTCGGATGAAGGAATTATTGGCCGAAGGCTTTTAGAACTTTTCCAAGATAACACCAAAGATATTCCAGTGATACTAACATCTTCTAAGATGCTGACAACAGGAGTCGATGCTCGTAATGTTCGAAATATTGTTCTTACAGCTCCTATTGGTTCTATGGTAGAATTTAAACAGATTATAGGAAGAGGTACTCGATTGTATGAAGGAAAAGACTTCTTTACCATTATTGACTTTGTTGGAGCAAGTAATAAGTTTTACGATAAAGATTGGGATGGTATTCCAGAAGACCAAATTGAGGTGGAAGAGAGGGATATCATTACCACAGAAGAAGAGTATGAAGCATTAGAAGAACTAGATGGTTTAGATAGTCAAGTAGAAGAAGGTCAAGAAAAGGAAAATAACCGAGAGGAAGAAGAAGCTTCCAAAACGCCAGAGAAATTAATAGTTGAACTATCTAACGGGAGAAAGCTTAAAGTTATCGATGTGGAAACACGCTATATAGATGAAAACGGAAAGCCTTTAACCGCTAAACAGTTTTTAGAAAAATTGGTGGGAGATTTACCACATTTATATCAAAATGAGGAACAACTACGTAAAGCTTGGGCGAATCCTGAAACACGAACTGAGCTTTTAATCCAGTTAAGCGAATTAGGGTTTGATACGGAGCAATTGCAAGCTATGCAAAAAATGATAGCTTCGCCAGATACCGATATTTTCGACATTCTAGCACATATTTCGTTTAGTACAGACATTAAAACACGAACCGATAGAGCGAATGACGTTCGAAAGGATAAGTATTTAACGGTGTATAAAAACTTAAAAGCCAGAGAGTTTTTAGAGTATGTGCTGAACGTGTATGAACAACACGGAATCGAAGAGTTAGGACGAAGCAAGCTTACAGATTTAATCCGTATTAACTTGGGAACAACCAAAGATGCAAAAGAAGCCTTTGGAAGTACAAGTAACATTATTAATGCGTATTATGACTTGCAGAAACAGATATATAAGGTTAGTTAAAAAATATTAATACAGAATTATAAAAGTAGAATTAATTAATGGGTGAAATACAAAATAAAATAGACCGTATTACCGATATCCTTCGGCGAGACGATGGAATTAGTGGAGCAATGCACTATACAGAACAAATTTCTTGGATTCTGTTCTTAAAGTTCCTTAACGATTATGAGCTTAACAGAGCCGATGAAGCGGAGCTGGAAGGAAAAGAATACGAGTTCCTATTGCAAAAAGATTTACGTTGGGATAATTGGGCTGCACCTAAAGATAAAGACGGTAAACTAGACTTAAAAGCATTAACTGGCGATGACTTAATGGAAGTAGTTAATGTTCAGCTTTTCCCATACTTAAAAGGCTTTAAAATCAATGAAATAGACCCAACTTCTATGAAGTATAAAATTGGGGCTATTTTCGAGTATTTAGATAACCGTATTGTTAGTGGCCATACACTAAGAGAAATAATAAATATCATTGATGAATTAAACTTCCAAAGTTCCGATGAGCTTTTTGAGCTCTCTCATATTTATGAGAACTTATTAAAAGGCATGGGGTCTGATGGAGGAAACTCAGGGGAGTTTTACACCCCTAGGTCGGTTATAAAGGCAATGGTTCAGGCAGTTGATCCACAAGTAGGAGAAAGTATTTACGATGGAGCTGCAGGAAGCTGTGGGTTTCTTGTAGAAGCTTTTGACTTTCTTACTACCGAAGAGAAAAGAGCTAATTACTCACCTACCGAAATGGACGTTATTCAAAAGAAGACCTTTTATGGCCAAGAAAGAACTTCTCTAGGTTACGTAATGGGAATGATGAATATGATATTGCACGGTATAGAAAGCCCTAATTTATATAAAGGAAATACACTAACCAGTAATATTCGTGATTTTCAAGAGAAAGACCGTCATGATATTATCCTAGCAAACCCACCTTTTGGCGGAAAAGAAAAATCACAGATTCAGCAAAACTTCCCAGTAGAAACAAATGCTACCGAAATGCTGTTCATGCAGCACTTTATGAAGATGCTAAAGCTGGAAGGGCGTGCTGCAGTTATTGTTCCCGAAGGAGTCCTGTTTCAAACAAACAATGCTTTTAAAGCTATTAAACAGGACTTATTGGAAAATTTCGATGTGCATACCATTGTTAGTTTGCCAAGTGGTGTGTTTTTGCCATATAGTGGCGTAAAAACCAATATCATATTCTTCGATCGTAAAGGTGCTACTTCCGAAATTTGGTATTATGAAGTAAATCCGCCTTATAACTTAACCAAAAATAGACCTATCCTTTACGAGCATTTCGAAGAGTTTTTAGAGTTGTTTAAAAACCCTGAAAAACGAAATACTACCAACAAAAAGGTTAGTGATGACTGTAATGATTGGACGGTAAAAGTTAGCGATATTAAAGATTACGATATCAGTGCAAAGAATCCCAATAAAGTTGTGGAAATAATACATCGTTCGCCAATGGAATTAATTTCAGAATTGAAGGCTAATGATGAGAAAATAGATCAACATTTAGAGGAAATAGAACGATTGATTGAAAGTTAAGAATCGGAGAGTTGATGACAAAAATTTAGCAGGTTTAGTATCAGTGAAGATCAGCATAATCAGCGCCATCCATGTTCTATTAAAATAAATAATTAAAATAATGGGTAAGGGAGAATTGACATTAGAGAAAGAAATATTAAAAAAAGGTAAGTGGGAAGAAATAACATTATCAAAAGTTGCAAAATTTCGACCTAGTAAAACGCAAGTTAGGGATTTATCAAATCTAAATTGTTCATTTGTTCCAATGAAGGATTTAAATGAGAAAGAAATAGAATTTATACCTAAGGAAGAAAGAAAAATTGGTGATGTATATAAAGGATATACTTATTTTGAAAACAATGATGTTCTTCTTGCCAAAGTTACCCCTTGTTTTCAAAACAGAAAAGCTGGTGTAGCTAAAGACTTAGTAAATGGGATAGGATTTGGTTCAAGTGAATTTTTTGTTTTTAGACCATCAGAAAAAATATTACCTGAATTTATTTATTACTTCTTTATGACTGAAGAGTTTATAAATAAAGGAGTGGCAAATATGAGTGGAGCAGTTGGATTAAGAAGGGTTACTAATGATTATGTTAAAAATGTAAAAATTCCACTTCCCCCGCTATCCGAACAGCGCCGTATACTTTCAAAACTAGACACCTTATTTGCCGAAATCGATGCTTCTTTAGCTTTAATCGACCAAAACATTGCACAAGCAGAAGCTTTAAAGTTGAGTGTGTTGGATGAGGAGTTTGGGAAAATTCGAAAAGAAGAAAATATATTTAAAATAAAGGATTTAGCCTTTACAAAAAGTGGTGCCACACCAAGAAGATCTATAAAATCTTATTGGGGTGGAAACATTCCTTGGTTAAAATCTGGTGAGTTGAATGACAATAAAAATATTGTAGAGAATTTAGAGTATATTACTCAAAAGGGTCTGGAAAACTCATCAGCTAAGATATTTCCTAAGGGTACATTGTTGATGGCAATGTATGGTGCTACAGCTGGTAAATTAGGTATACTAGGAATTGAAGCATGTACAAATCAAGCTGTGTGTTCCATCCAAAATGATAAGGGTTTATTTATAGAAGAATATCTGTACTATTATTTATTGATGATTAGGGAGAAAATCATTTTAGATTCTTTTGGTGGAGCACAACCAAATATTAGTAAAAGATATATTGATAATTTAGATGTTCCGCTTCCTGTTAAGAAAGAACGTCAACAAAAAATCGTTCAAAAGCTAGATGCTCTTTTTGCTGAGATAGATGCTTTGGTTTTAGACTACACTCAAAAGCGAGAGAATTTAGAAGCTTTAAAGAGCAGTTTGTTGGATCAGGCTTTTAAGGGGGAGTTGTAGGTTAAATGAAGAGTGAAAAATGAGTGAATTAAACTATAAAAAAAGTGAAATAAAGCTTTATCAAAGTTTATTCATTTTATATAAGTGTAACCAAACTGTAAATAAAACTTGGCTGCTATATCAAAATAGTAAAGGAAATAACTTTCTTTTATTTCACATGATACTTGAGCTAGAAAATTTTAATGAAGAGTATAAAAAATATTTTAATTGTAAACGTATCCCTCAATATAAAATTCGGATTAATCAAATTCGGTATATAGTTAAACCTGTTTATGACGAAATCAAAAAGTGGAATTTAAGACAGTTTAGAAATAATATTATTGCTCATCCTTGGAGGCGTAATGGAGAGTTTGTTTCACCTGACTCTGGTAAGTATAAAGTACCTAAAAATGAATTTGAATTCTTATTGCTTAAAAACTATTTAGGTTATATATGGTCTTTAATTGCTGTTGAATTCAAACAAGAACTTAAAGAAGCTATAGGGTATATGCTTTCTCTTCAACAAACTCCCAGAAGAGAAAAAGATTTCTCTAATATAAATTCAATTCAAAAGGATATTGTAGAGGAGGTTAACTCAAGGTGTAAAGAGTTTGATAAAAGCTATTATTTAAAGGTTCAGTTTTATGAGATTGAAAAGTAGAAGCCAGCTTATTGAATGAGGTTTTTAAAGAGAGTGATTTAGAATAAAAGTATGACGAAAGAGGATGTTATTAAAAGCGAAGCTCGAGAGTTTTATGAATATGGAAATTGGAAAAGCATCCAACCTATTCCTTCTGCTCAAGATTTAAAAAATGGACTCGAAAAAGAATTGAGAAATCATCTAGATGATGACAGTAAGAAAATTTATCTAAATGAACTAATACGTTTAATTGATAAAGATGCCAAAGAGCATCTAAAGACTTGTAAAAAGAAGGATAACCCTAATGAATGTCATACTAATCGATTTTATGCAAAAAGCAGATATTACACATCTCAAATTGTTGAGTCTATCAAAGAGAATTATGTAATTGTCGACAAGCATTTTGATGCTGATAGCTATTTTTATGAAGAAACCTTATATGCAATTGAAGGCTTACTTAATGGAGAACCATATCTATTAAATAAGCAAAGTCCAAAAGAAATCTTAGAGGTTATTACTCGACTATCAAATCTGGGGATTCTATCTAAAAACAAATATAGCTACTCTGTACATCATGATAAACGTAAGTTTTTGACAAAGCTATTAGAATTAAAATCTTGGAAGAGTTTTAATGAATGGTTAAATACTGCAGAAAATGAAGAAAAGCCAGGTTCTGTAACAAACATAAATTTACAAAATTCCTCAGGAGCTCAAGTAAATCATGCCGAAGGTGGTGGTAAAGTAAATAATCCGAAGAATGAAAATCGAGAACTCTCTAAAGACCCTTGGCTGAAAAATCTGCTCTGGTGGATAAAAATTATAGGTGCAATTATTGCTAGTATTATTGGACTATACAAACTGTTCAATGTGTGATAATTAGCTGATTTTTAGTACTATGTAAAGCGCTGTAATAGAGTGAGTTAGTGCTGAATAAGAGGTCTATAATGATTAATGAATAAAAGTTCTCACTCAAATTCACTAGGTTTACATGTATTCATTTACAGACAGTGAATAAGTATTTAGGTTACAAAAGCACTGTTAAATTAACTTTATTTATGATTGGTGTGTTATAATAAATTAATACAAACGCATTAGATGTATAAATATCATGAAATGATATTGCCATGTAAATAATTTTGTTGACGTTATTTGGAAAAAAAATATGCACCACAAATAGTTTATTTATTTTTCCATTTGCAAGTAAACAGTAAATAAAAAAAGCTGTTTTTAACCATACTCTAATTGAACTTAAAAGAAGAAATTGAATTATGTACCTATCAAACCTTAAACTATGGAACTTTAGAAAGTTTGGCAAAAACTCTACATTTGATTTAGAAAAGCCAGATTTAGATTTGAATTTCACTACAGGAATAAATGTATTGATTGGTGAAAATGACTCAGGGAAGAGTGCAATTGTCGATGCAATAAAACTTACTTTAAAAACTCATAGTTACGAATGGTTTAGATTAGATTGGGATGATTTTCATGATGGATCAGATAGATTAAGAATTGAAATAAGATTTGATGAACTTTCAGATAATGAAGCCAAGAACTTCACAGAATGGCTAGGATGGAATGGTGAAAATGATGATGCAAAGCCTTTTCTAAGGTTAATTTATGATGCTACTAGAAATTTAGACGATAAATATATCCATCCAACAGAAGTTAGAGCAGGTGTTGACGAAACTGGTTATCAATTAACAGCTGAGGCCAGAGAGTATTTAAAGACGACCTATTTAAAACCATTAAGAGATGCGAAGTCAGAGTTAATACCGCGCAAGAACTCTAGGTTAACTCAAATCCTTCAAGGACATGAAGCCTTTAAAGGAAAAGACCAAGATCACCTATTAGTAGACCTATTCCAAGATTTTAATGAACATGTTGCAAAATACTTCGAGGGTACTGATAAAGATGGAGTTGCGCTTACTGGTGAAAGTTTAAAGGGAAAAGAACTGAAGGCTGAAATAGATAAGTTTATTCAAGCTTTTTACTCTAGAGATAAAGAATCTAATTTCGGCGTTCTTGGTAATAACCTTAAAAATATATTAGAAAAACTTGAGCTCTCAATAAAGGATGAACTTAACCCTGGTTTAGGCACTTTAAATAGACTATTTATGGCTTCGGAGTTACTCCACCTACAAAAGAAAAATTGGAATGGTCTTAGGTTAGGGTTGATTGAAGAACTTGAAGCTCACCTACATCCCCAAGCACAAATGCAAATCATAGAAGCATTACAGCACGAAGAAAAAATACAGTTAATCTTGACAACTCATAGTCCAAACTTAGCATCTAAATTAAAACTTGAAAATTTAATTATCTGTGCTTCAAATAATGCTTACCCTATGGGGGCCTCATATACAAAACTTGATTCTGATAACTATAAGTTTCTTGAAAAGTTTCTTGATACAACTAAGGCTAATCTCTTCTTTGCTAAAGGAGTCATTTTAGTTGAAGGGTGGGCTGAAGAAATATTAATACCAAGCATAGCCAAGGCAGTTGGAGTAAACTTGACTGAAAATGGGGTTTCTATAGTTAATATAGGTCATACAGGTTTTGATCATTATTCAAAAATTTATATACGAAAAGAAGGACCAAATATGAATATTCCTGTGGCTGTTATTACAGATTCAGATATTCGGGAGTATGAAAAAAGTAATCAGGAATATATTAAAAGAGACGTAGATACGGTAGTTCGCGAAAACGAAAGTGCCATAGAATCAATCAATGCAAAGTCAGAGCAAGTAGTAAAATATTTCGTCGCACCAAATTGGACATTGGAATATTCTTTATTTAAGTCACCTTCTTTATCAGCAGTGTTCCAAGAGATTTGTAAAAAAATTCATTCAAGAACAGATTGGGATACAGATTTTGAAAAAGCTCTTGCAAAAAAATTGCTTAATAATGGGTTGAAGAAAACGGAAATTGCTTATCAAATGGCTGATAAAATTGATGAGGATTTAATTAAACCCCCAAATGAAAGAATGATTAATATTGACTCAGAGAATGATCAAGACAGCATTATTTATCTAATAAATGCCATTAAATATGCCGCAGAAAATTAAAATATCAGATGAGGATATTGAATACGCTGAAAAAATACTATTACCTGACGGAAAAGTGTTTGACGAAGAAAGAAGAATTTTTATCCGTAACCTAGATACAATTGACTTGCAAGCTGTACCAGGAAGTGGTAAAACAACTGCTCTTCTGGCAAAGCTTTTAATTTTGGAAAAGTATATGCCATTAGAAAATGGTCGAGGTGTATTGGTGATATCTCATACTAATGCAGCAGTAGATGAGATAAAGCAAAGAATAGGAAGACATTGTCCAAATCTTTTTGCTTATCCAAATTTTGTAGGGACCATTCAAAGTTTTGTTAATATATTTCTAGCGATACCATTCTATACAAATCAATATAAACAAAAACCGTTTCGAATCGATAATGAAATTTATGATGAACAAATTGAAAGATTCTTTTTAAACACTAGAGATGTAGGTCTTAAAAACTATTTAAGTAGACAAAGAGATGGTTTGACATTTTTGAAATCGATTCGATTAACCACGAAGGGTAACTTAATTTCATACTTAAATGGTACACCTGAGACATTTAAACTAAAAAATCCTGAAGGGAAAACCTATAAGTCTTTATTGAAATTAAAGATAAACCTATTAAAAAAAGGATATCTTCATTTTGATGATGCATATTTGTTGGCCAACCTCAAGCTAAAGTCTATAAGTAATTATCCGTCGATATTGCAAAATAGATTTTTATATGTATTTGTTGATGAAATGCAAGATATGGATATTCACCAATATGATTTAATTGAAAAGGTCTTTCACTCAGAAGAGTCTACTCAATCTATAATTCAAAGAATAGGTGATAAGAATCAAGCTATTTATAATGGTGGATCTGTACATATAGAAGACATCTGGACTTTCCGAGAAAATGTGCTATTTATAAATGGAAGTCATCGACTAAGCCCAAGAATTGCAGCATTAGTTCAAAACCTTGCTCTAACATCTAATAAAGTAGAAGGAAGAAACCTTAATTCTGATGGTTCAGTTATTGACATAAAACCAGTAATATTTGTTTTTCAGGATAATACGAAGGAATTGGTGCTTCCTGCTTTTGCAGATAAAATAAAAGATCTTCAAGCATCTGGTGCAATTGCTACTAATCCCTTGCATAAATTTATGGCGATTGCTTGGAGAAAAGAACATGATGATCCTGATAAATTAGGTCTAAGTGATTATTGGCTTCACTTTACTAGTACTAATTCTAGTCGCCAAATAGATTTTAAAGTACTGGCAGATTATATTCTGTATTATGACAAAGAGAAAAAAACTTTAGGATCGTTACGTAAAAATATTTTAAATGCACTTTTAAAGATTCTTCGCTTAGAAAATGTAGTTGATGAAAATAAAAGAGTTTTCACTAAAAGAAAATTAATTAATTTCTTTAAAACCCATAAAGATAAGGAATATGAGACTCTGAAATTAAACCTCTATAAATGGTCTATTGGAGGTATAAGAGGGAAAAGTCAAGAAACGATCATTTCAATTAGAGACTATATTCCATCATTTCTTTCTGTTTTTCAGAAAACTATAACTTCTTCCAAAAACTTCATAAATGGAGAGTCTGAAATCAATGTAGCTGATATTGAAGATGAGTCGGAGTCAAACATATATAATTCTGATGGAATAAACATTGAAATTGGTACAGTGCACTCTACCAAAGGACAAACTCACACAGCGACTTTATATCTGGAGACATTTTACAATAGAGGATATGGTAATTACGAATCAGAAAGATTACGCAATCAACTAAAAGGTGTAAACATAGTCGACACACTTAAAAGTAATATAGGAGGAAAAGAGAAAGTCAAGCAGACTAGCAAAATGGCTTATGTTGGATTTTCACGGCCAACACATTTGTTATGTATTGCTATTCATAAAAATAGATTTGATTCTGTTCTATCTGATATCAATCATGAAGAATGGGATGTTATCGAAATTGAATCAGAAGATTGACGTACATATTTTCAAGCCGCATAGTGCTTATATCATAATCTAAGTTTATCAAAGTATATGTATAGATAATTTAAAAAGAAAACAAACACAACAATATGTTTATGACAATATCTTTCGAAATAATTTGATTGGATGTGCTATTATAGTTAGCACTAAAGTTTATATGCAAAAACAGTTTTTTTCTTTTGAGCCGATTAAACGCCTTAATCGGCTCATTTTTTCACTATATTTGAGTCGATTACCCTAATTTATCGGCTCATGGAATACAATTGGCAACATAAAAACTGGCCTAGCTTTACTTACGATGCATCGAAAATTGATGCTATCGCTTTGGAGTTTGCTATGGAAACAGGTGTAGTAAAAGGCATGATAGATGGCTTAACTGAAGAAGTACAACAAGAAGCTATTCTTCAGTTTATGATAAGCGAGGCTATAAAGTCTGCGGAGATAGAAGGGGAGTATCACAGTCGTCAGGATGTGATGTCGTCCATTCAAAATCGCTTGGGATTACACGATGCAACTACCCAAATAAGAGATATTAAAGCTAGAGGTATTGCGGAGCTAATGGTAGAAGTTCGAGAGAATTATGCAACAACACTATCCGAAGACTTAATTAATAACTGGCATGAGATTCTATTTTCTGACTCTCGCTTTATTAAAGGTGGATCTTATAGAACTTCGTCCGAACCTATGGTAATTGTTTCAGGTAGTATAGGGAAAGAAGAGGTTCATTACAAAGCACCTCCTTCGGATATAGTTCCAAAGGAAATGAAACAGTTTATTGCTTGGTATAACGCTTTCGTTATAGAATCTCATAATATCAAAGAGAGCTTGATTAAAACCGCCATTGCCCATTTGTATTTTGAAACCATACATCCGTATGAAGATGGTAACGGCCGAATAGGTCGGGCTATTGCCGAAAAATGTCTCTCAGAATCCTTAGGCCGTCCTCTTGTTTTGAGTATATCGACTAGCATAGAGAAAGATAAACCTGCTTATTACCAGGCCCTTAAGGAAGCACAAAGGACTTTGGAGATTACGGAGTGGGTCGAATATTTCTCTCAGGTAATACTAACTGCTCAAAAACAAGCCAAAACAACGATTCGCTTCACTTTGGAGAAAGCCAAGTTTCTAGATAAGTTTAAAACAGATTTAAACGATCGCCAATTAAAGGTGATCCTAAAAATGCTTGATTACGGCATAGAGGGCTTTGAAGGAGGCATGACCGCAAGAAAGTATATCTCCATCACCAAAACCTCCAAGGCTACTGCAACACGTGACTTACAGGATTTAGTTCAAAAAGAATGTTTATCCCAAATTGGTGCTGGGCGAGGGGTGCGGTATGAGTTGAAGCTAGAAGTCTAGTAAAGTGGTAAACGTGTGAATAAGTAAATATGGAAGTCTGGCTTTTTTTGTAAACAAAAAGTAGAAAGTAAATGTATTTCAAGAGTCGATTACATCCCTTTATCGGCTCATGGAATATAAATGACAATATATAAACTATCCTAGTTTAGTACCCCAACGGGGTACAATCTTACATAACCCCCGATGCAATCGGGGGTAGAAGTATCCCACCGACTTCCAACCCCAGCGGGGTTGAACCATTTAATTTGCAACTTTATTAAAATCCTATAGTTGAACCCCGTTGAGGTTCTTGTAACGCTATACATATTACCCCGTGCTGCGCTACGCTTGCATAGGGTTATCCTAGTTAAACCCCGTTGGGGTTTGTATGGAATCAAGAAAGTGATGATTGTTGTATGGTAACAACACCAACTTTTTCTTCGCCCTACATAGCGGTGAAATACCCGACAAAGAGTAGGGGAGAACGCAATTGACAATATAAAAACTGACTTCGTTCTGTACCCCAACGGGGTACAACCATGCATAACCCCCGATGCAATCGGGGGTAGAAGTATCCCACCGACCTCCAACCCCAGCGGGGTTGAACCATTTAATCTGCAGCTTTACTAAAACCCTATAGTTAAACCCCTTTGTGGTTTGTAATTTGTAGAGGGGTAGCGGCTGTATTAAAAATCTAAACTGAAATAAAAAATGCTCTTGCTGATGGCACAACTCAAATGATTTTGATTGGGATGTTGCTTTTTGTTTTCCTTCAATTCTTATAAAAGAATAATTCGCTGAATAGAACTTGATTTCAAGTAGATATGCTTTAATAAATGTTAAAAAATCCTTATGTTTATACTGGCTTAAAAGAAAAAATATGCAAATAAAATACCTTCTAGTCCTTCTAACAGGGCTATTTTTTCATGCAAATATCCTAGCAGACTCTCCTTTAACTTCTACAAATTTTAGTAAAGCCTACAAGGATGCTAAAATCGTTCAACTCGCCGCTGTGTCCAATGGTAGCATATCGGAACTATTAATGGATTACTTAATATATGAGGATAATCCTATTGATTTAAAAATAGCTGCTATTAATGAATTAGGCTGGAGTTTACGTGGCAAGAATAATGCAGGGTTATTTTATGCTTATATGAAGTATAGAAACGTGCTAGAAGACATTGATCAAGCAAGTGCCGACATCCTAATCTGCTACGCTTATTTTATGGCCTTAGATGATTATTTTGATGTGGAAGAAGCAATAGTTTTTGCTAACAAAGCAAAGGCTAAAAGTCCAAGTAGCTATACCATTCAAATCATTACTGCGCTTATAGAAGCACAAAAGGCCTTGGATAATAAAGAAAACTGGTGTGAAGTATATAGCTTAACGAATAGGGTTCGTAATAATAAAGCACTTACCCAAGACATGAACGAGGAAGCAAT
>DATGSX010000077.1:0-13332 GCA_035302145.1 Flavobacteriaceae bacterium
TTGCGTGAAAAACGTTAGACGTAAAGCGTTCTAGTGAATTTCGCTACAAAAACGTAATTCAATCCGAATCCCGCACCACAGGTTAACACCATTTATTCACAGAAAGTTATTTCGCAATGTTACGCTAAGAACTGCTTGTAGTTTATAAAGATGCTATCCGCCTATTTTTTCACTACTCTCCCTTTCACTCTCTCACCAAGTCGCCCACTCGCGCACTCGCCGAAACTTCGCATCTCGATTTACGTACTTCAGATGAAGCCGTAGAATACTATATCTTTTTCATTCCTTTCCTTATATTTGACACTTACAAAAACCCCAAACATGCGAAAGCTACTCATTGTATTATCCTTTATAGTAACTTTTTCAGGGTTTGCACAAGCACCCGATAAACCGACTGCATCTGAAATCTATGAGTCTATTAAGCAATTAAACTTCTTAGGGTCGGTGCTTTATATTGCAGCACATCCTGACGATGAGAATACGGCCTTGATCTCCTATTTTGCGAACGATGTGCATGCTAGAACGGCTTATATTTCCTTAACACGGGGAGATGGCGGACAAAACTTAATCGGCCCTGAGCTAAATGAGCTTTTAGGGGTTATTCGTACACAAGAGCTTCTTCAAGCTAGAAAGCAGGACGGTGGGATACAGTATTTCTCTCGAGCAGTGGATTTTGGATACTCAAAAAATCCAACCGAGACTTTTGAGTTTTGGGATAAAGAGGAGTTACTTCGAGACTTAGTTTATCGCATTCGCGCTTTTCAACCAGATATTATTATCAACCGTTTCGATCATCGCACATCAGGCACAACGCATGGACATCATACGGCATCGGCTATTTTAGGGGTAGAAGCTTTTGATTTAGCAGCGGATCCAGAGGTGTTTAAAGAACAATTAACAGCTGTTGCACCATGGCAAGCAAAGCGCCTATTTTTTAATGATTCTTGGTTTTTTTACGGAAGTCCAGAGGCTTTCAATAAAGTAGATCAGTCCGAAAAATTCGGAATAGATATAGGTTCTTTTTATCCGAGTTTAGGATTGAGTAACAATGAAATTTCCGCTTTAAGCAGGAGTGCACATAGCTCTCAAGGCTTTGGCACCTCAGGTGCTAGGGGCAAACACATGGAGTACTTAGAGCCGATTCGTGGTGGGATGCCAAACAAAGATGTGTTCGAAGGGATAGATACAAGCTGGAATAGATTAGAAGATGGTGCACCTATTGGAGAAATCCTTGCTAGGGTAGAGAAGGAGTATGATTTCCGAAACCCAGCGGCATCTATACCAGACTTGTTAGAAGCTTATAGGTTGGTGAAGAATATTAAGGATTCGCATTGGCGTGAAATAAAGTCAAAAGAAATTTTAGAAGTCATCGAAGCTTCTGCTGGATTATACCTTGAGGCAGTAGCCGAGAGTCCAACTGCTGTTGCAGGTGAGCGAATAAAAGTTGCTATAGAAGCTATAAATCGCAGTGATTTTCCTATTCAACTAGAGTCGGTTGCTATAAACGATATAAGGCTAGAAGTGGATACAAGTTTGGAGAATAATTTAAAACATCAAGAAAATTTAAGCTATCCAATTCCTGCTGATCAAAAACCTTCCAATCCTTATTGGTTAGACCAACCGGGTACTTTAGGAATGTATAAAGTGGCTGACAAGGATTTGCTTGGATTCCCAGAAACCCCTCCAGCATTTTCTGCTGAATTTCAACTAAATTTTGATGGGCTACGAATCACTATAATAAAGCCAATAGTATTTCGCTATACCGACCTTGCAAAAGGGGAATTGTACGAACCCTTTGTAGTAGTGCCAAAAGCATCGGTTGCTGTAGAAGGGAAGGTGCATGTATTTGGTGATTCCAATACAAAGAAGATTCGAGTAAGGCTAAAGTCGTTTACCGATAATTTAAAAGCTAATTTGCAATTGGATGTGCCTAATAACTGGAAAGTATCACCAGAAAAACAGAAGGTGGACATTTCTCAAAAAGGCGCTACACAGTACTATGAATTTCTGATTTATCCTCCTACCGAGCAATCGGAAGTTACGTTAACACCACAACTGATTATTGGGAGTGAAGTTTTAGACAAACAGTTGCACGAATTGTCCTATGACCATATTCCTGCACAGAAGGTGTTGTTATCTGGAGCTAGTAAACTAGTGCATATCGATATAGAGAGAATGGGACATAGAATAGGCTATGTTCAAGGCGTTGGTGATGAGGTAGGCGACTACTTAAAACAAATAGGCTATCAAGTAGAGGAATTAACGACGGGGGATATAAGCTTGGCAAACTTAAAGAAGTACGATGCTGTGGTGTTAGGTATTCGTGCATTTAATGTGCTAGAATCCTTGCAGTATAAAAATGAAATTCTTTTCCAGTATGTCAAAGAAGGCGGAAATGTGGTTGTACAGTACAATGTAAATCGATCGCAATTAGTAACCGAGGCTATTGCACCCTATCCACTATCCATTTCACGCGACAGGGTAACCGATGAGAATTCTAAGGTGAGGTTTATAGATGAAAATCACCCGGTATTGCAATATCCGAACAAGATCACACAAAAAGACTTTGAAGGTTGGGTGCAAGAGCGTGGCTTGTATTTTCCCGACCAATGGGATGCTGCCTTTACTCCAATTTTATCTATGCATGATAAAGGCGAAGAGCCCGTAGAAGGAAGTCTTTTAATTGCGCAGTATGGGAAAGGTTACTATGTTTATACTGGATTAAGCTTTTTTAGGGAATTACCAGCAGGAGTTCCAGGAGCTTACCGATTGTTTGCTAATTTACTATCCATAGGAAAAAACGAGTCCGATGAATAACGATAAAGAAAAAAATACTGTCTCAGAAAAGTGGCAAAGCGTGTTCACTTGGATGTTGCTAGCCAACGTGGTATACATTTTAATTTTCTATTTAATCATGAAGCTTTTTAACTAGATGGAGATAGTAGATTGGATAGTACTCATTGGAGCACTTCTTGGAATTGTTACTTATGGTACTTGGAAAACAAGGAAAAAAAATGAATCGGTAAAAGACTATTTAAAAGCCGATGATGCCAATTGGTTTGGTATTGGGTTATCGGTTATGGCAACACAGGCTAGTGCTATTACGTTCCTATCCACGCCTGGACAAGCTTTTCATGATGGAATGGGGTTTGTGCAATTTTATTTTGGTCAACCCATTGCTATGATTATTATCTGCTTGGTGTTTATCCCCATCTATCATAGACTAAAAGTATATACTGCTTACGAATATTTAGAAAGTAGATTCGATCGGAAAACGCGTACGTTAACTGCTGTTTTATTTCTTATCCAACGCGGTTTAGCAGCTGGAATTACCATTTTTGCACCCTCTATTATTTTATCGGCCGTATTAGGTTGGCCCCTTGTTTGGCTTAATATCGTTATCGGAGTGTTAGTAATCATCTATACGGTTTCTGGGGGAACCAAAGCCGTAAGCGTTACGCAAAAGCAACAGATGGGCGTTATGATGGGGGGAATGGTGGTGGCTTTTATTATTCTAATCTATGCTTTACCAGAAGGAATAAACTTCTCCAATGCTATGTCTATCGCAGGAGCAGGAGGAAAGTTAGAGGTGTTGGATTTCTCCTTTGATTTTGATAATAGATATACTTTTTGGAGTGGTATTATAGGCGGAACATTTCTTGCGTTGTCCTATTTTGGAACCGACCAAAGTCAGGTGCAACGCTATCTTACGGGTAGGTCGGTAAGAGAGAGTCAGCTAGGGCTGATTATGAATGGCTTCTTGAAAATTCCAATGCAGTTTTTTATTCTTTTGGTAGGGGTAATGGTGTTTGTATTCTATCAATTTAATGCCTCGCCACTGAACTTTAATCCGGTTGCTAAGCAAGTAGTAATGGACTCTGAATATGCTTCTGAGTATGAAGAGCTAGAGCACGCTTTGCAAGAAAATTTTGAAAGTAAAAAGGCGTTGAGTTTAACTTACGGTACCGCTTCAAATACAGAGCGGCAAGATTTAAAAGAAGCGATATTACTAGCCGATGCGCGTGAAGCAGAATTGCGGAGTAATGCACGTGAGATTATTCAAAAAACCGAAGAGAAAGTAGAGAGTAACGACAAGGATTATGTGTTTATTCATTTCATCCTAAACCATTTACCTAGAGGGGTTATTGGCTTATTACTCGCTATGGCTTTAAGCGCAGCTATGTCGTCTACAGCCTCGGAGTTAAACGCTTTAGCAACAACCACTACCATCGATTTATACAGACGAAATAGAGAAGGAAAGTCCGATAGGCATTATTTAAAAGCATCTAAATGGTTCACTTTCTTCTGGGGTGCTTTAGCCATCGTATTTGCAAGTATTGCCAGTTTGTTCGATAACCTAATTCAATTGGTAAACATTATTGGATCTATCTTTTACGGAAATATATTAGGAGTGTTTTTACTAGCCTTCTTCTTTAGATTCGTTCGCTCTAATGCTGTGTTTACTGCAGCTTTAATCACACAGGCTGTTGTTATCGTGGGATATAAGATGGATTGGATGCCGTATTTGTGGTTAAACCTGTTTGGTGCTGCATTGGTGGTAACGCTAGCTTGTTTATTGCAGGTGTTTCTTCCTAAAAAAGATTAAACCATAGAAAATAAAAAAGAGAGGGAAATGTATCCCTCTCTTTAAGTATAGTAGAAAATTAAACAGTTTATTTCAATTGTTTAATTAGCTCTTCGTTCATTCTAACGTAAGCACCATCGTTAGCCTTTTTAGATGCTTCTAATGACTTCTTAGCAATTTTCATAGCGCTTTTCTTGTCGCCTGCTTTTGCATGTATTAAAGCTTGTGCGTGTAGTTGATAGAATGCAGGATTGTCTAACATTTCAATACCTGTGTCTATCCATTCTTTCGCTTGCTTTATATCTCTATCTGTAGCGTAGTAGTAATTAGCTGCACTTAAATAGTCTTGTGCTTTTGGCGAAGCCGCTCCCATGGTTTCTTCTATAGAAGCCATAGCCTTACTATCGGTAGGCACTTCAAACTTAACAGCTGTCATCACGTCGTCCCATGCAAAGGTCAACATAGCAGAGTCGCTAGTGATGTTGTCTATAGAAATAGAAAAAGTTTCTTGGGTGGTTTTTAGTGCATGAGCTTTAACTGTAGCTTTTGCAGCTATTTTTTTATTATTCCATTCTACTTGATTCCCCCAATTTCCTGTTTCATTGTAGAAAAACACTTCCCAATGGTCTTCCGCTGGTATGGTAAATATCGCATACTTACCTGCTTTTACTTTTTGTCCATCTATTTTTACATCGTCCGAAAATTGAATGGTTGTATTTGCATTTGCTCCAGTACGCCATAGTTCTCCGTAAGGAACTACATTGCCAAAAATCACCCTGTCTCGTTTGCTAGGTCGTGAGTAATCTAGGCTTACTTCGGTAAGTCCAACAGTGGTTTTAGAAGTTTCATGAACACTAGCTGCTGGTGTTGTAACTTGTGCGTTTCCAATCCAAATAGCGGTGCATAATAAAATGGTACTGAGTATTTTTTTCATAATAAATTATTAGAATTATTGGTGTTGATTTTATTCTAAGCGTTTAAAAATAAGTTCGTTTTCATCGTTACTTAATCTTAAGTCATCTCTAGATAACTGAATGTTGTAAGTGGCATCTTCTAGTTTGCTTAAGAATTTATGTTCGTCTTCTATGTTTTCGCAGTGCATTAGCGTTGCGGCTACTTTACTAAACGTAATCGTGGTTTCGGAATGCTCGATACTTCCACTTATGTTATTGCAACCTCCGTTACCATAGAAAACACCTTCAGAAATATCAAATTGCAGATGTGCTGCTCTGTTGTTATCACTGATTTCCTTCCCGTTTATAGCATGTAGCATCCACACGTTATTAAGTTGGTAGATACCATCATATTCCCCACAGCCTTCGAAGTCTTGAAAACTATCCCAATCTGCTAGTTTTAACTGCAGGCTTACCTTGTGAGTAAAAGTATAATCAGCCATCGTATCGTCGCAAGCTTGTGGCGAAATAAGTAAATTCATTTCTATTTTATCGTTTTGAATGCGATAGGATTTAGCATGTTCGTTAAGTTCTTTTACTTTTGGCATAGGAAAACTATAGGATATTTGGTCTCCGCCAAGTAAACCACCTATATATAGTTTGTTATCATTTCCAAAGCGAATATCCCAAAAAGGCTCGTTTCCAGATGCCTTAAAGCTATAATCCATGGTGCTTTCTAACTTGTTGGAATAGTCTGGTTTTTCTTTTCCTAAGATATAGTAGGAAGCTAATGGGCCCTCAACTTCTTTACCGTCCAAATGCAATATGACAAGACGGTCATCTCTTAAAACAAATCGATTAAATCCTTCTTTGCCCTCTCTATCGATTACTATGATACTGTCATTTTCAATACTATAGGTTCCGTCTTCTATATGCGCATCTACCATGCGATCTTGGTACAAAACGCTCTCTTCGAAGGTGTTGTCATCGTAAAGATGTAGCTCGTATTCAATCCCAGGGCAGTCTGCACAAGGAATTATGCCATAAAAACTTTCGTCAATAGCGACATTTTTATCTGCACAGGATACTAGTAATAGTGCAAATAGAAAAAATAAGGATGAATTTCTCATAGTAAATTGGTTATGTGGTACAAACCTATAGGAATACAACACGTTAATGTGTTATATTTTGGTTAATTTAATTAACTGGATTTAGTTTTTATCTTTTTCTCTAAGAATATAATAAACTCCTTTGCCTTTAGCTAAAAAGTTGGGGTTGTCTTTATGGTAAGCCTTCATTTTACTCACCAAAATTCTATTCCCTAGTCGCACCACTTCCCCTTCTATATATAGATCTTCTGCTTTTGGTGGCTCTAGGTAATCTACACGAATATCTACCGTAGTCACCTTGTCATTAAACGATTCGAACGTCGTTGCACCTACCATTCCTCCAGCTACATCCATCACCATGGACAGAACACCACCGTGCCAACGATTGGAACGAGAATCGCCGATAACCATGGGGCTAAAAGGAACTTTAATCACTATTTTCTTTTCTTGAATTTCAGTTACTTTTATATCCAATACCTTATGAATGGGGACTAATTGTTCTATGGCATTTTTAATAATAGCAAGCTTATCTGTCATCATTTACGCTTTAATTTTGTTTATTTTTTTTTGAATTTTATCGACTATCGTTTGGGCCAACTTTTCCTTGCTCTCTATAGTCCAACCTGCTACATGAGGGCTTAGGATTACGTTGTCTGCTTGCATTAAATACTGCAAGTCTTTCGGCAGTTGATCGGCTTGTGTAAATAAATTTTCGAATGAACTTTTCTCATATTCCAACACATCTAATCCTGCACCTAGTATTTTACCGGACTCTAGTGCGTTGACCAAATCTCTAGTAACCACGCTTTTCCCGCGTGCGGTATTTATAAACCAAAAAGGTTTGGCAAAGGCTTTTATAAAATCTGCATTTACCATTTGATTCGTTTTCTCTGTCCATGGCGTATGTAAACTTAGTACATCGGCTTCTTTTTGTAGTTGATTTAGACTGACCTGCTCCGCATTTTCATCGCCTATGTTTGGAAGGATGTCATGAAATAACACTTTACATCCAAATCCGCTTAAGCGCTTAGCAAAAGCTTTTCCCATGTTTCCATAACCGATAAGCCCTACGGTTTTATGACCAAGCTCTACTCCGCGATTGGACTCTCTTGACCATATACCTGATTTTACTTCTTTATTAGCTTGACTTAAATTATGTAAGAGGCTTAACAGCATACCTAAAGCATGTTCTGCTACAGCATCGCGATTCCCTTCGGGAGCCGAAAAAAGCAAAATGCCTTTTTCTTTTGCAAGTTCGGTGTCTATACTTTCTAATCCAGCACCTACGCGGCCTATAAACCGTAGGTTCTTTGCTGCTTCTAAGAATTCGGCATCGATAGTAATACGGCTGCGTACGATTACGCCAGTATAAGATGCTATTTTCTTTAGGATATCCGATCTAGAATCTGTGTAAGCTAAATCATTGGTAAACCCCATCCTCTCCAACTCAGCGAGCATTAATGGGTGATTTTTGTCTATGTGTAGTACTTTCATGCGTGATTATAATAAAACGTAAAGTTAGTTTTTTGCTTGCAACTTAAAGAGTGCTTTGCTATGGATTTAATCCGATCTTAGTTTTATTTAAAAGTAGGATAAGAATCTAATTAAGTATTGTGACAAGTTAATCTATGACGCACATACATTATGGTACAGTGCTGCTTTAAATGATTATATAATAACGCTAGCTGCATAGTATCTTCTCTCATTAAGTAAATAGTTTAGGCTAATTGAGAACAATTCAAGGCGTATAGCCAAAGAGTTCAACTAAACCGTATAAGAGGGTATGGTCAAAGGTAAATAGGTAGAGACAATTTAAACCATGATTATTTTCATTGGCAATTAGCTAGAGGTAAATAAGAACAAGTTCGTAACTACTTAGTAGTAAGTTAAGCCTATCGATTTCACTTTCAGGCCAGCCGTAAATGAGTTCCTCACAATAGTCTATCAGATCCTTATGGTGGACAATGAGCTGGTCATTACCGCAAACGAGATTAGTGTAACGGACAATTAATCCGTGACGACCTTCCATTCTATTGTGTTTATAGTAGACTAGTTTGAGGTGAAAGTGAATGACTTTACTCTATTGACGTATATCATAAGCTAATTGATGCACGTCATTAGTGACTTGTTGTACGTCATCTATGGTTTGTTGTACGTCAATTGCAATTTGATGCACATCATTTATCGTTTGATGTACGTCATTTTCTATTTGTTGTATGTCAATTGCAACTTGATGCACGTCATTAGTGATTTGATGTACATCAGTTATGATTTGCTGTACGTCAATTGTAACTTGATGCACGTCATTAGTGATTTGATGTACGTCATTTACTATCTGATGCTCGTCATTTGCAATTTGATGCACGTCATTTTCTATTTGTTGTACGTCAATTGTAACTTGATGCACATCATTTGTGATTTGATGTATGTCATTTATGATTTGTTGCACGTCAATTATAGTTTGATGCACGTCATTTTCTATTTGTTGTATGTCAATTGTAACTTGATGTACATCATTTGTGATTTGATGTACGTCATTTAGGATTTGTTATGCATCAATTGGCGTTTGATGTACGTCAATTGGAAAGTCAATTGCGAGTTATGCGTTATTTTAGTCTAATGTCTAGCAATATCATAGCTGCTATCGAAATACTACAGTGATTTTTGATAAAATCGAAATTTGAAAAACTTGAATGGAATTCAGTAGATAGGTAGCTTCATATAGTTTTTTAAAATAGGAATGGCATATAAATTGGAATCATTTCGGTTTTATTATTAGAATTTGAAGAAAGCGAGAAGGGGGCGAAAATATTTTTTAGTCTAGGTAAGGGAAGGATCCCATTCTTCTTCTATTACATAATTTTATCTCTTTATTTAAGGGAAGGTAGTAGCTACAAAGAAGCTTGATAATAGTTAGAGTGTATTTAGGATTTACCTCCTTTACTCCAATAGTACTGTTCCTACAAGGAGTATTCCAACGCCTACCAAGCCCCAATAAACATAGCGGAAAAACCTTGTGTTGTTCATACGTTTGTTTAAATATCTACCTAGATATGTGGCAGGGATGGCGGTAAGTAACGCCCACAAAAAATAATGATGTACTTCGGAAGTCACTAGGCCTTTGACATAATAACCAATGAGTCCAAGAAGGCTGGCGGGTAGGAAGTAAGCTTGCAAGGTAGCGCGAAAGTGTGTGGCACTCCATTGGCGTAAGTTGCCGTAGATTACCAGAGGTGGCCCATTTAAACCATATGCTCCTCCAAGGACACCAGATAGAAAGCCGCAGATTTGTAGCCAAGTTTTGCTGTCTTTGTCCAAAACTTTATTCTTCTTATTAAAAAGGGAATAAAGAGAGTAAAGCACTATTAAGGTTCCTAGAATGATTTTTATAAGCGTATCATCGGTGTAGAGCAACAGTAAAACCCCAAATGGAATACCCAATGCAGCGTATAGCAAAAGCCATTTAGCGCTTTGAAAGTGTACCTTATTATGATCTTGAAGTAGGATTAAAGCGGCAACAACTACCGAAAGCATGACCGATAGGGGTACTGCTACATCTGCTGGTAAAAATAGAAGGAGTAAGGGCACTGCTACCAATGACTCACCAAAACCTAAGGTGGAGCGAACTAAGGTGGCGAGAAAGCTTATAAGGAGAATCCAGATTAGATTCGAGTGTACTATAGTTTCTAGCAAAATTACTCTTGGTCTAAATCCTCTTCTATGCGTCGGGTAAGTTCTACAAATGCTTCTGGGCTTAACTGTTCCGGACGCTTGTTAAAAATATCGTCTTTTCTTAAGTCATCGCTCAGTTGCAGAGATTTCAAACTGTTTCGCATGGTTTTTCTTCTTTGGTTAAAGGCTAGTTTTACAACGCGATACAGCATTTTTTCGCTACATGCTAATTCTAGGTTCTCTTTTCTGGTCAATCGTAAAACTCCACTATCTACTTTTGGAGGTGGGGAGAAAACCGAAGGAGGAACGGTAAACAAGTATTCTGTATCGTAAAACACCTGAGTGAGTACCGATAGAATGCCATATACCTTACTGCCTTCTTTAGAACAGATTCGTTGGGCTACTTCTTTTTGGAACATCCCGCTAAACTCTGGAATGAGATGTTTGTTTTCTAGGGTTTTAAAAACTATCTGAGTAGAAATATTATATGGGAAGTTCCCAATAATAGCAAACGGTTTATTATCGAACAGATCGTCTAGTGGGTATTGTAAAAAATCCCCATGAATCATGTTCATCTCAAGTTCGGTGTAATGCTTTTTTAGGTAGTCGATAGATTCCTCATCTAAGTCGATTACGCTGAGTTTATACTCTTTTTCCAGAAGATATTTGGTCATCACCCCGGTTCCTGGGCCTATTTCTAGCACATGCTTATATCCTTCGCCTTGCAAAGTGTTGGCAATTTGACTTGCTATGTTTTCATCGGTTAGGAAGTGTTGTCCTAAATGTTTTTTGGCGCGAACGCTGTTTTTATGAGGTTTACTCATGGGTGTGTATAATTTTCATTTCGGTAGTAAAGGATACCAATTTACCGTGGAACTTATTGTTTAATTCGTTTAGTTTCTTGGCATCTTCTTTTATAAAAGCCTGAATGTCGTCTTGGCTTTTTGCAGTGTATTGTACCGCATAGGTTATTCCTCCCATCTCCTCGTTTACTTGCACTTGGGTCATAAGGGCTTTTATAAATTTGCCTGTAGCTATCATCGCAGGGATATAGGTTTCTTTCATCCATTCTAGCCAGGTGTCATGCACACTTTCGTCAATATTGGTTGTAATGTTATAGATATACATAGGTATTTTAAGTTTTTGGATTAAAATCGCCTCGCAATTTACGGAAACGTTTCCGAGCATCCACAAAGTAAATGCTATCGCTATAATCAAAAATGATTCGTTCGTAGTAGGTCATAGCTTTTTCCGGCTGATTAAACTTTTCTTCGTAGAGGAGGCCAAGCCTGTAGAATGCTGCATCGGCAAGTAAATCATACGTATGTTCTTGCACGACCACCTCCCAATGTTCGGCAGCTTGTTCATAATTTCCAAGGTCGAAATAAAGCTCACCCAATTTAAAATGGGCATCGTCTATAATACTTTTGCCTTGGTGGTTCACTAGAATATCGTTTAGCAGTTCTATAGCTTGCTGTGGTTTGTCTTGTAACACTAGTAAATCAGCTGCAGCGAAGTCTTTTAACGAGGTATGGGTACTATCGCCTAGAATATTGTCTTGTATGCGTAGGTTTAAGAACATCGCATCATTGGCTATTAGCTGTGTAGTAGCACGCTTTAATACGTTTAATTGCGTGAGTGCCCATCTAAAGTCCCCTTTAAAATAACTGGTTTGTGCTATTTTAAAATTCGCCTCATGACCTAGTTCTTGTCCTTCCATGCTTCGCTGTACATGCGTATATTGGATTAACGCCGGGTTGAATTGATTGTCGGTAACTAGTATATCGCCCAATAAAAGTCGGATGCTAGCTTCGTTATATCGAGGTAAATCTCGTTTAAGGATTTCTCTTAACTGCTGTATGGCTTTCTTTTTTTCGTTTAATTTGTAGGCGATGAACTTAGCATAATCCATTTCTAGGATGGCTACATTAGCCTGCTCTTTATATTTAGCTATAAGATCCTTAAAGTGCGATACCACTTTTGGGTAGTCTTTTTCTTTTGCCGTAGCCACATCCAATTGTAATAACAGATGCTCACCATCGAAAATGGTTTGCATATCTCTTGGGTCCGCTTCTTCCAAGATATAGTTGGCAATATCTTTGGTCAACTCAAATGCCTCGTTTTGGTAAGCCAGTATAGCCAAGCTTTTTACCCGACCCAATCCTTCTTCTTTATCTCTTCTTCGGATGGCTTTTTCTTGTGTAAAGGCATTTCTATAGTTTTTCTCTTGAATAAACACCCAGCTGAGTAACTCGTAATACGTAAGCTTTGGCTCTTTTTGAATTTTCTGCAACAATACCCGCTTAAAAATTTGGTTGGCTTCGTTGTCTTTATCCTCTAGAATATAGTTCGAGAAATGATGTTGGGCAATGTTGTTATAGCGAGGCTCTTTTTCAATTAAGTCGATAAAAGTCAAAAACATCTCTTGTACTTTTCCTTGTTCGCCATACACGTAGGCTAAGCGTAACTGTAAGCTGGTGTTAGCATTTTCATTTTTCAAGGCTAGTTTGTATACTTCTTCGGCCCAATCGAGTAGATTATAGCCCTCTAATGCTCTTCCTATGGTAGAGGCATACATAGGGCGTTCTCTCACTTCGTCCAAGGCCATTTGGTAATACTCATTCGCCCTAGATTCCTTTTCTTGCAAACGCGCATTTTGTGCCAACTCTACCAGAATACGTGGATTTCTTATAGCTCTTCGTTTTTCTTCTAACAATTGATGCGCTTTGTCATAGGCCTCTAATTCTTGGTGGGTTTTCACCAAATCGATAAAAAGATTGTAGTTGTTTGGCGATTTTTCGTAGAGCTGGCTGTATATCTCCAACGCTTTCTCGTAATCACCACGATTAAAATAATTATCTGCTATGGACTTGTTTTGTCCATACGTCAGACTTGCAAATAAAAGTGCAAAAACGAAACCTATATATTTCCACATAATAGTAATAGCCTATAAAGAGGTTAAATTACAAAATTAACCTGCGTTATGCATAAATTGAATTGTAAATGTTGGTTTTATTGAGACCTTGGTAGTTAAAATAATAGAACAGTGTCTTTAGTTTCGTGATGCGTGATG